>JAQVML010000016.1 GCA_028703645.1 Eubacteriales bacterium | reverse complement strand
CAGCCCGCGCACTCCTACAAAGGCTCCCTCAACGCGCCGGGCTACTCCTACAAAGAGTGCGGCGGCGACGCGACCTACGTCAACATCCCCTGGGAGACGCTGCACATGGACTGCCTCTTACCCTACAACAGCGACGTCTTCTTCTACGGCTCGCTTGCGGAACCCATGAGCTGCATTATCGCGACGTTTCACGCGATGTATCACACCCGCGATGGCGAGTATGTCCACGATATGGGCATCGTGGAGGGTGGCAAGATGGCGCTGCTCGCGGGCGTTGGCCCGATGGGCCTCGGCGCGATCGACTACGCGCTGCACTGCGACCGTAAACCCAGCCTGCTGGTCGTAACGGATATCGACGACGCGAGACTGGCAAGAGCGGAGAGCATCTACTCGGTTGCGCACGCAAAAGAATGTGGCATCGACCTACACTACGTCAACACGGGCAAGCTCGAAAACCCGGTCGAAACCCTCAAAGCGCTCTCCGGCGGAGATGGCTATAACGACGTGATCTGCTTTGCGCCGGTGAAACCCGTCGTGGAGCAGAGCGACGGCATCCTCGCGGTGGACGGCTGCCTCAACTTCTTCGCTGGCCCGGGCGACACCGCGTTTTCCGCGATGATGAACTTCTACAACGTGCATTATAACCGCACGCACGTGGCTGCTACCTCGCATGGTAACACGGACGACATGCGCGAGGCGATCACCATGATGAACGCGGGCAAACTCAATCCCGCGGCGATGATCACGCACATCGGTGGCCTCGACTGCGTAGCGGAAACGACGGCGAACCTGCCGAAGATTCCCGGCGGCAAAAAGCTGATCTATACGCAGATCGACCTGCCGCTGACCGCAATTTCCGACTTTGCCGAAAAAGGCAAGACCGAGCCGATGTTTGCGGAACTCGATCGCCTCGTTAAAGCCAACAACGGGCTTTGGAACGCGGAAGCGGAGCGGTATCTGCTCAAGAACATGCAGAAGTAGAATCAAATCGGGATGGCCCGTGTGGTACGGACCATCCCGAAGACGAAACGTGCAAGATTGCCCAATCGGGAATCAATCCATGGTTTCATAGGGCGCGGGTTCGTTGCCCTGATACCAACGCTGCCGATACGCGCCGGGCGTAATGCCCTCGTGCTGCTTAAACAGACTGATAAAATGACCGATGTTGGAGATGCCGACGTCCATCGAGATTTGGCTGATCGAGGTCTTGGTGGTTCTCAAGAGCTGCTTTGCGCGGGTCAGGCGTGTCTGGATCAGGTATTCGTTTGGGGATAGACCCATATAGCGCTTGAAGAGCTTCTGAATATAGAACTTGTTGATGGAGAGCTTCTTGCTCAGCACGTCCAGCGTGATCTGTTCCGTATAATGCGCGTTGATGTAGGAGCGCACGTCTACGATGTACTCCGGCAGTCTGCTGGCATCCTTTTGATTGGAAGCCGCGTTGATGCAGCGGGTCATGAGCATGGTGAGAAGCCCGGATGCCTGCACGTCGTCCAGCAGGTTGTTGTCCCCGTTTTTGTAGAGGGCGATGAGGTTTTCCAGCGTGCTGCGCACCGCGACGTCGGCGTCGATATTCATCAGCGCGCTGCCGCTGTTTTGCGCAAGAAACAGCTCGTAATAGGCCCGCGCGGTCTGCCCGTAAAAATGCACCCAGAGGATGCGCCAATTTCCTTTTTCGGGAGACGTGCGGTAGTATTGCGGCTTTTCGCAGTCAATCCAGAATAATTGCCCCGGTTTAATCGTGTAATTGCTGCCTTCATAATCCAGCAATCCTTCGCCGGAAATGCAGTATTTGATCAGGTAGGAGGGCAGATTCGCCCTGCGGGTATAGTAGCTTTTTCCCGCGATAAAATCGCCCAGTTCCTGCACATACACGATGGAATTCTTCGCGGTTTGGCTGGGAGTGGCGGTGATCCAAATGGAATGTTCATCCAGATCAAGCTGATAGCTTAAAGAAACCTGAGTCATGTGCTCCTCCTTGTCAAGATTCCGTAATCTTACGCCAACACTGGAAAGTGACAATGCCCATTATAACGGATATTCTAGTATTATTAGATCAATTAACAAGCAAGTTCTCAGAAGAACAAGTATCATTCTGCCATCCGGCAATCTAACAACCGTCTTAACTATCATACCAATATTCTGCAATCTAATACAAGTAGGGTGGAGACAATGGAACGTTTCACATGGAAAGCATATATCCTTCCCGGCATGTTGGACGAGTATATCAAACGTCATGACGAGATTTGGCCGGAGATGACGCAGGTGCTCAACGAAGCGGGCATCCGCAACTATACCATTTGGACGACCGGGGAAGAGCTTTTCGGTTATTATGAGTGCGACAGCGTGGAATATGCGGCGAAGGTGCAGAGCGAGAGCGAGGTCGTCGCCCGCTGGAACGTCTACATGAAAGATGTTATGATCATGGCGACAGACCCAAAGACCGGCGAGCCGCAGATGCTCCGCCAAGTGTTCTTGCACGGCTGATCTATGGCGAATCCCGCTACGCTGAGCGCGGGGCAAACGATCCTTTCCACGAATCGCGGAGGAAATACGATGTCGGAATACATACTCGAACTATGCAATATCACGAAGATCTTTCCGGGTGTCAAAGCGCTGGACGGAGTGAATTTTCAGCTGAAAGCTGGCGAAATTCACGCGCTCATGGGCGAAAACGGCGCGGGAAAATCGACGTTTATTAAGGTGATTACGGGCGTTCATCATGCGGAAGGCGGCACGATGTTCCTCGATGGCAAGAAAGTGGAGTTTAAATCGCCTCTCGACGCGCAGCGCGCGGGAATTGCGGCAATCTACCAGCACGTGACCAGCTATCCCCACCTCAGCGTGGCGGAAAACATATTTATGGGTCATGAGTCCGTCAAGGGCGGCATGATTCAATGGAAAGAGATGCACAAGCGCGCAGATGCGCTGCTCCAACGTCTGAACGCCGAGTTTTCCTCCGCAGCGCTGATGAGCTCGCTCTCCGTTGCGCAGCAGCAGATGGTCGAGATTGCAAAAGCGCTCTCGATGGACGCGCGGATCATCATTATGGACGAGCCGACTGCGGCACTGACCAGAAGTGAATCGGAAGAGCTCTACCGAATCAGTGAAAAACTGCGCGATGAAGGCAAATCGATCATCTTTATCTCGCATCGGTTGGAGGACATGTATCGCCTCGCTTCCCGCGTTACCGTGTTTCGCGACGCAAGCTATATCGGCACCTATAATGTCTCCGAGATTACGCCGCCGGATTTGATCAAGGCGATGGTCGGCCGCGAAATCAAAGAGCTCTTTCCTAAGCCGGAGGTCGAGATCGGCAAAGAGGTGCTCCGCGTGGAAAACCTCAGCCGCGCAGGATTCTTCCGCGACGTATCGTTTGACGTGCGTGCGGGCGAGATCGTGGGCTTTACCGGCCTCGTCGGGGCGGGCCGTACGGAAGTGATGCAGACGCTGTTCGGCATCGAGCGCTATGATTCCGGTAAAATCTTTTTTGAAGGCAAAGAGATTCAAATCCGCCGTCCTCAGGACGCGATGCGTCGCGGCATTGGGCTTTTGACCGAAGACCGGCAGGAATGCGGCCTGATTCTGGATTGGGGGATCGGCGCGAACATCACGCTGCCAGAGCTACGCAAATATGCAAAGCACAACGTGACCAACGAGGCGGTGGAAAACGTTGCGGCAAAACAGCTCGCAGAGAGCGTGGATGTGAAAGCCGTTACGATATTTGACAAGGCGAGTTCGCTTTCCGGCGGCAATCAGCAGAAGGTCGTCGTTGCAAAGGCTTTGGGTAGCGATTTGAAGCTGTTGATTATGGACGAACCGACCAAGGGCGTAGACGTCGGCGCAAAAGCCGCGATCTATGAGATCATGGGCGATCTTGCCAAGCAGGGGCTTGCGATCATCATGATTTCCTCCGAGATGCCGGAAATCCTTGGTATGAGTGACCGCATCTATGTGATGTGTGATGGCAGAGTAACCGGCGAGCTGAGCCGCTCGTCTTTCTCCCAGGAGGTTATTCTGGAGTTGGCGATGGCAAAACACAGCCACCACACGGCCCACGCACAAGGAGAATGAACATGCAGAGCCAAATGAAGAGCCTACTTAAAAAACTGAAAAGTTCGCGTGAGCTCAGCCTGTTCTTAGTGCTTGCGATCATCTGCGTTGCCGTGCAGCTAAGAAACAATTCGTTTCTGACGGCAAAGACCATCAACGACATGCTCAAGAACTACTCGACGACCATCATGCTCTCGCTGGGCATGATGAGTGTGCTGCTCATCGGGGGCATCGATATTTCGGTCGCTTCCTCGCTGGCGTTTTCCGGCATGTGCGCGTCGCTGATGATGCGGGACGGGGTCTACTCCTCCACGCTGGTGATGTTTCTCGTGAGCGTCGGCATCGGCATGCTGTGCGGCATGCTGGTTGGCCTCGTAATCACGCAGGGCAAGGTGCTTCCCATCATCGCGACACTGGGTTTAACCAATATCTTTCGGGGTGCTACCTACATCGTCTCCGGCAGCAGATGGGTTTCCGCCTACCAGTTCCAGAGCACGTTTAAGCAGTTTGCGCAGACCAACACGCTGTCGTTCGGCCTCGTCAACAACCTCGTCTTTATTACGATCGTTTGCTACGCCGTGTTCTTCGTCATAATGAAATGGACGCGATTCGGGCGGAGAATCTACGCGGTGGGTTCCAATCCGGAAGCGGCGGCGGTCAGCGGCATCAACATCAACGGCATCAAGTTTGTCGTCTACAGTATGGCGGGCGCGTTCGCGGGCCTGACCGGCGCCATGTACACCGCGCTTTACGCAAGCGCGCAGAGCGACATGGGTATGGGCATGGAGATGGATGTCATCGCGGCCTGCGTCATCGGCGGCGTGAGCCTCAACGGCGGACAGGGCAGCGTCGTGGGCGTGTTGCTTGGCGCGCTGACCATGGCGGTCATCGGCAAGGCGCTTCCGCTGATTGGCGTTTCGCAGTTCTGGCAGACCGCAATCAAGGGCTTGATCATCCTAACCGCGATCATCATCAACGTGCTGACCCAGCGGATGATGCGCAAAAATGCCCTGAAAGAGAGGGAGATTTAAGCATGGCGACTCAGAATAAGCGCAATATTGTCATCGAAAAAGAAAAATCGCTAAAGTCCCTCTTCCTTCGGTGGGAAACGCTTTTGATCGTGCTGTTCATCGTCGTGAACATCATGAACGCGAGCATTTCGAAGAACTATCTCAACACCGCAAACCTGTTTACCGCGATCAGTACGTTTCTGGTCAAAGGGTTTATCGCGTTTCCAATGGCGTATATCCTCGTACTGGGGGATATCGACCTCTCGGTTGGCTCCACGGTTGCGCTGAGCGCAACGTTGCTGGGCGTTTCGTATAACGCGGGATTGCCGATGGGCGCCGCAATCGTGGTTGCGCTGTTGTGCGGCACGCTCTGCGGACTCATCAACGGCATCATCCTCACGAAGTTCACCGAGCTTGCTTCCATGATCGTAACCCTCGGAACCATGACGCTCTATCGCGGCATCGCGGAGATGATATTAGGTTCCCAGAGCACGGGCGGGCTGCAAAACGTCACCTGGTTTTACAACCTGTATTACGCAAGGATCGGCGCGGTTCCGTATATCTTCATCGTCTTCTGCGTGCTTGCGATTGCGTTTGGATTCGTGCTGCATAAGACGACGTTTGGTCGCTATCTCTACGCAATCGGCAACAATCGCGTGGTTGCGCGTTATTCCGGCATTCCCGTGCAAACGATCCGCCTGATCTGCTTTACGCTCGTGGGTTTCGTCTGCGGCATTTCGGCTATCTATTATGCAAGCTGGATGGGTACCGTCCGCTTCGACATCGCGACCGGATACGAGTTGGAGGCGATCTCCATGGTGGTGCTCGGCGGCATTTCGACCGCGGGCGGCAAGGGGAATTTCCCCGGCACGGTCATTTCGATCTTTACGATCGGACTGCTCAAATACGGACTTGGCTTAATCAACGTGAACTCGCAAACCATTCTGATGATCATCGGCGCAATCCTCATCATCGTCGTCACCATTCCGAACATTCGCGTACAAAAGAGCGCGACAAAGCTTTCCAAGACACCGGCGAAGAGTTGCTGAAACACACAATTCTGAAGACGCTTACAACACCCGATCGACAGTACATGAGACAACGCCCCGCGGCTGACGCGGGGCAGCATCACCCAGGTTAAACGCACCGAAACACGGGGGCTTGGAATTTTGATCCATAAATTCACAGAAAAACAAACAAAAGAGCTTTTTAGAGAAATCAAACGGTAAATATCTCCGATGTGTACACCGAATAACGGTGTTCATATAAAACAAGAAAAAGGAAGGGAATCAAAAACATGAAGAAATTGATTGCTATCGTCCTCAGCCTCATGACGGTGTTTGCCCTGGTTGCATGCGCGCAACCCGCGGCAGCTCCGGCGGCCGCTGCTCCCGCGGCTGGCGACGCCTCGCAGACTTACGCCATCATCACGAAGTCTGCCGGCAACCCCTACAACGAGAGAGAAGCCTCCGGCTTTGAAGAGGCCATCAAGGCCGCCGGCTACACGGCGATCATCAAGCACCCCGCTGAGATCACCGCTGAAGCGCAGATCACCCTGATCAACGAACTCGTGGCGCAGGGCGTCTCCGGTATCGCCGTTGCCGCAAACGACAAGGACGCGCTGGAGACCGCACTCAAGGCCGCAATGACCGCGGGCATCAAGGTCGTTTCCCTTGATTCCTCCGTCAACCCGGCAAGCCGTATGACCCACATCAACCAGGCTGGTGTACAGCAGGTTGCGCAGGCTCTGGCGGATGCCGTGCTGGATCTCACCAAGGGCGAAGGCGACTGGGCCATCCTGTCCGCAACGTCCACCGCTTCCAACCAGAACGCTTGGATCGAAGCCCAGAAAGAGATCATGAAGGGCGACAAATACAGCAAGCTGAACCTCGTGGAAGTCGCGTATGGCGATGACGAGTATCAGAAGTCCGTCGACCAGACCCAGGCACTGCTGCAGAACTACCCGAACCTGAAGGTCATCTGCGCGCCGACCACCGTCGGTATCGCCGCCGCCTCCAAGGTTATCACCGATGCGGGCCTCCAGGGCAAAGTCATCGTGACCGGCCTCGGTCTGCCCTCTGAAATGGCGGAGTTCATGGGTTCCGGCGACGTTGCCTGCCCGTACATGTTCCTCTGGAACCCCATCGATGTGGGCCGCGTTGCTGCCTACGCGCTGGTTGAAATGGTCAATGGTTCGCTGACCGGCGAGCTCGGCCAGAGCTTCACCGCCGCCAACGGCACGACCTACACCGTCACCGAAGCGGGCGACGGCGGCACGGAAATCATCATTGGGCCGCCATTTGCCTTCACTGCAGACAACATTGCAGAGTGGAAAACCGTCTATTAATCGAACCGACGTTTGATGTGCACAAGAGGGGGCAGGCAGTCTTGCCTGCCCCCGAACCGATTCACGAGCTTTGTTTGCAAAACAGAATCAGATCTTGAATAAAAGAACCAACAGCGCGGAATAATCCAGCCGAATCATTTCGACGGAGGAAACAACGATGAAAAAGAAAGAAACCAAGCGGGCGCGCGTAGGCTTATACAGCGCCGGTTTGCATGCATATTGGAGCCAGTTTGCGGGTCTACACGACCGCATTCTAGGCTATAACAGATTTATTGAGGAACGCGTCGGCAGTTGGGGCGAGGTGTTTAACTTTGGCCTTGTCGACTCGGAAGTGGCCGCGAGTGAAGCGGGCGAGGTTTTTAACGCCCATAATGTTGATCTCGTTCTGGCGCACTCCGGCACCTACTTCACGAGCGCTTGCGTATTGCCCGTACACCAAATCTGCAAAGCGCCGACGGTGATGCTCAACCTGCAACCGACCCCGCAGATGGCGTATGCCACGACGGACACGGGCGAATGGCTCGCGCACTGCGTCGGCTGCCCGATTCCAGAGGCGGTGAATGCGTTTGAGCGCGCGGGGATTCCGCTCATGATCATCAACGGTCTATTGGGCTTATCGGAAACGCCCGAGATCAGCATGGCGAACGAGGTGACCGCGCAGATGCCGCAGGCGAAGCGTGCCTGGCAGGAGATTGAGCAATGGGTTCTCGCCGCCGGGGTCAAGCGCAACCTGCAACACGCGAGATTTGGCTTTCTCGGCAATAATTATTCCGGCATGCTGGACATGTATAGCGATTTTACAATGCTGCAAAGCCAGCTTGGGCTGCATGTGGAGCTTTTGGAGATGTGCGACCTCGACCGGAGCTTACAGCAGGTGAGTGATGAGGACGTGGCTCAAAAGCGCAGTGAGATTGAAACCTTCTTTGAAATCTCCGGCGATTCTCCGTCCGATCCGCGCGTCAAGGCGCCGACGCAGGAGCAACTCAATTGGTCGGCGACCGTCGCCGCGGCGCAGGAGCGCATGGTGGAGGCGTATGATCTGGACGCGCTGAGCTATTATTACCACGGCAGCAATGATAACCACTATGAGCAGGTGCAGTCCGGCTTTATCGTCGGGCATTCGCTATTGACCGCAAAGGGCGTGCCCTGCGCGGGAGAAGGGGATATCAAGACGGACGTCGCGATGAAGATTTGCGATCTGCTCGGCAAAGGCGGAAGCTTTTGCGAGATCGTCGCAATGGACTATCTCCACAACACGATGCTTTTAGGCCACGATGGGCCGTTTCATATCTCCATTTCGGACGGGAAACCCATGCTGCGCGGCCTTGGCGTTTACCACGGTAAGAAAGGCTCGGGTATTTCGGTGGAAGCAAACGTGATCGCGGGCCCGATCACCATGCTGGGGGTGACGCAACTGAGAAACGGAAATCTGCGCTTCATCGTCAGCGAAGGAATCGCGAAAAAGTTTGATATTCTAGCCATCGGAAACACGCAAACGCATGTGGATTTCGGCATGGATCTCGATGCCTATCTGGATGAGTGGTTCAAAGCCGCGCCGACGCATCACTGCGCGATGAGCGTTGGCCATAATGCCGCGCTGTTTGAAAAGACCGCGAAGCTGATGGGAATCGAGTGCGTTCACGTCGGACGATGATTCGCGAAACGCGTTCGCGTGAAACTTAGAATCGTGAGAAGCAAAAAAAAGTCCGAACCGGACTTTTTTTGCTTCTATAGCGGGCTTGATTCGGTTTCTTTTAGGCGAACAAGATAATCATGCGGAGACATGCCGTATTCGCTACGAAACGCTTTATAAAAACCCGAATACTCGGAAAAACCGCAATTGAGCGCGATCTGCGTGAGAGACAACCCCTTTTGCATCTGGTTTCGCGCGCGGATCATGCGCTTTTTTTGCAGCATTTGATAAATGGAAGCGCCCGTCTCTTGCCGAAATTTTCGCTCAAGATAGTATTTCGAGAGATACACGGTGCGGCAGAGTTCGTCGAGCGTGATCGGCTCGCTCAGATGCTCTTCCAGATAGTCCGACACGCGCTTGACGAGCGGACTAACGCGAATCTCCATCTGCGGCGGAGCAACGCCCTCGCCGCGCGAAATCCGGTTGAGATAGACAAGCAAACTCGCCGACAGCGCGCGTGTGAGGACTTCGCGCCCAAAGGGTTCCCCTTCGGACGCTTGCAACAACTCAAATAAAACCCGCGTGATCTGCTCACGAGCAGCGCCGCTGAGCCGAATCGCGCTGTTGTGCGTGCCGGAAAAGCAGGCGGAAAGATCGCAGTTTTCGTCCGAGAGTTTCTCAACAAACATGCGGCTCAACCAAAAGACGATGCGTTCATAGGGCTTGTTTTCGTGAATAAACAACGGGCGGTGTACATGGTTTGGGCCGATGAGCAACAGATCCCCCGGTTCCTCGGCAAACGAAACACTCTCGATTTGATACGAAAGCTGACCGGAGAGCAACAGCGAGCATTCGTAAAAATCGTGAAAGTGCGGCGCAATCTGAAAGCCGTTGTTTCCCCGAAAGTGAAACACCTCAAAATCTTCGCGCATCATATGCTGCCGAAGATGCAATTCTTCCAATGCCTGTTCCAACTCCATCGCTCCCTTCCGTTTCAATATAGAGCAAGAATGGAAAAGAATCAAGCAACAACTGGATAGAATATGTACGATAGCGCTGATATGCTGTTATCAAAGCAATTTTCATAGAAGGATCAGAAAGAAGTGGTTCGGATGTCAAAATCGCCTCGCTACGCCATCGCCTGCCCAACCAGTATGGGCGTTCGAATGACGCCGGAAAACCGCCAGAGCGTGCAAACAAGCCATCTATTCTATATGCAGTCAACCAGCGCGGAGAGCAACGTGCTCAACATCTCGTCTTCGCTTGGGCGGGAATGTCTGGTGCTGACGAAGTTTATCGAAGGCAGCCCCGTTTCGCTGTTTATACAAAGCGAACTGCGGGCGCGAAACATTCGCTATGAGGGCGTCAGCGTGCCGCAGGGCGGGCCTTGGGGGTATCGCCATCAGTTCAACATTGCCGATAGCGGGTTCGGTCTTCGCGGGCCGCGCGTTTGGAACGACCGGGCGGGCGAAGTCGGCCGAACGCTTTCCAT
>JAQVML010000396.1 GCA_028703645.1 Eubacteriales bacterium | reverse complement strand
TGGATGTGCGTTCCAGCAAGCTGATTTGCGGCAAGATGGAGCAAACGCTGTCACGCAAGGAGGCGGCGGTGTTCGAGTTCTTTTTTGAAACGCCGGAGCGCGTATTATCCCGTGCTGAGATTCTTTCGCGCGGGTGGGGCGGGGATGAAGCGGTTGAAGACGGAAACGTGGACAACTATATCTATTTTCTGCGTCGCAGGCTTAAGGCCGCGGGCACAAAGACGATGCTCAAGACGATTCACGGCGTGGGTTATCAGCTGGTATTCGGCGAATAAAAAAGAGACGACACGAGGGAGAGAAATCATTCATGGAAGAACGGAAGCTGCGGTCTCGTTTGATCAGTATTTATTTTGCAGCCATAGCGGTGGTTCTCGCAGCTTTGCTTGTCGCGCTGTCTCTCTTCTCGACGCAAAAAATTGACCAAAGAGGACGCGAAAGCTTCTCCACGCTAATTACGGCGATCGGAGACGAACTGCAAAGCGGGGACATCGTCGTCTACAGCAAGTTGAGCCGTTTGGAACAGGAAAACCGGCTGACGCTTCGGATTTATGACAACAGAAGCATGCTGCTCTATAACGCGACGGACGACGCAGACACAACAGACTTGTTTGCGCGGGTGGAAGAGACGGCCCGCAAGGAAGGCTATGACATCGCGAGCCTTCCGCTGACGAACGAGCGGAGAACCTCGCCAATCGGCGAATACAAGGTGGATGGTGCGCGGTATTATGCAGCGGTCAGCATCGTTCCAATCAAAACGGGATATCGCACGTTGACAATCGTGCAACAGCAGGAGGACCCCGGTGCCGGCAGTCTGATGACGTTTAGTGCGATATACCTTGTGGGTTTGCTTTTACTTGGCGTCGCGGGCGCATGGCTGATCGACAGGGCGCTTGCGCCCGCAATTGAGAGCAGAAGAAGGCAGACGCAGTTTGTCGCAGCAGCTTCTCATGAGTTGCGCTCTCCGCTGGCGGTCATATCCGCAAACCTTGCGACCCTACCGAAGGAATCGCGCAACAGCGCCGCGGCGGATGTGATGCAAAGAGAGTGCGAGCGGATGTCCCGCTTGATCGGAGACATGCTGTTTCTCGCGTCGGCGGACGCGGACGCCTGGCCGGTTCAGATGGATGCGGTCGAGGTGGATACGCTTGTGCTCAATGTGTATGAGGCATATCTTCCGATCTGTCGGGAGAGCGGAGTGGGCCTAAACATCATTCTTCCCGAAGAGAGTTTGCGCGGGATACGGGCGGATGGGGAGCGGCTCAAGCAGGTGATCGGCACCCTGCTGGACAACGCGCTGGCATATGGCGTAACGGACAAGCGAAGATCGATTGAGTTGGAGGCCGCCATGCAGAAGCGGCGTGTTGTGATACGGGTTATCGATCATGGGCCGGGGTTGACGAGCGAGCAAAAAGCGCATGTGTTTGATCGCTTTTATCGCGCGGATGCATCGCGAAAAGACAAGCAACACTTCGGGCTGGGTCTTTCCATCGCGTCCGAACTTGTTTCGCTCAATAACGGCAGTCTGTGTGTGACGGACACGCCGGGAGGCGGATGTACGTTTAGCATGTTCTTCGATTAAGGCAAATATGCAAGCATTCCGATCAATCGAATATGCATTCTCCCGCTAGCGCGCATGAATTGTGCGCTTTTTTTCTGACGAGTGTTTTAGAGGATTTTTAGAGCTTTTTTTGATACGATCTCTTCAGTACCCGAAATAACTGCGGATGCGATTTCAATTTTGTATTCGCGGCAAAACACTAGGAGAATCAGAATTAGTATGAAACAAAGCTTCAAACGTTGGATTTCTATGTTACTATGCGCGGCGCTTTTGTTGAGCGTGTTTGGCTGCACCAAAGCGCCGGATGGCTCGAATGATCAGCCTTCGGCATCTGGGACAAAAGGCCGCTATCTCGAGCAGGAGCTCAAGATTCCGCTGCCGGAAGGAGCTTCCGAGCAAGGAATTATCGGAGTCGGTCAATCGGAAAACGGCTTGGAAGTGTTTACGTGCGTCTATTCAGGAACGGAAGAAAAGACGATGATTCGTTATTTTCGCCATACGATCCAGAGCGACGGAACCGTGACGACGACGGACGAGCAATGGCTCAACGATCTTGCGGCCGATGGCGGAAACGAGATGCGCGTGCAGCAGGCGAGCGACGGAACCTTGTATATGAGCTATACGGGGTTTGACGATCAATATAATCTGGTTCCGCATTTGATCGTAAGCCGGGACAACGGAAAAACAGGAGAAAGCCTGACCGGCGATGCAATTGCGCTGCTTGAACAGGCCAACAGCCTCGGAATATTGGCGGATGGCAAAATTGCCGTGTCCGAATACTATAACGGAAACCTGTATTTACTGGACGCAAACGGAAATAAGGTACAGAGTCTGGATGGCGAAACCAAAAAGGTAATGCCGGTCGTTGCGGCGCAGGGAACGCAAGTCGCCTACATTTCAAAAGGCGCAAAGAGCGTTGCGGTGCTGAATACCGCCGATGGTTCCAGCGAAGAATATCCATATGATTTTGCCGAGCAAAGCACGTTGAGTCTTGCATTCGCGCCGGATAGCGCGGTGTATCTGTGCGATTCAACCGGCATCTATCGGCATGCGTCCGGCGGTACGC
>JAQVML010000395.1 GCA_028703645.1 Eubacteriales bacterium | reverse complement strand
GGGTGGGCTGACCAATGGGGAGGTCGGCTATCTGCCGCAGCACCCGTATGCCTTTGACCTGAGCGTGCAAAAAAACGTTGAGCTAGCGCTTTCGGGTGAAAAAGAGAAGGCAAAACTCGCACAAGCAGCGCTGGAACGCGTGGGACTGCTGCATTTGGCGAAAGCGCGCGCAAACCGCCTCTCCGGCGGAGAAACGCAGCGCATGGCGCTTGCGCGTGTACTCGCGCGTCCACGAAAGCTCCTCCTGCTGGACGAGCCGACCGCGAGCGTGGATATTCAGGCGATCGACCAGATTGAGCGCGCGATACAAGACTATGTGCAGCAGACAAACTGTACGCTGATCTTTTCGACCCACATGCCGTCTCAGGCAATGCGCTTATCCACACGTGTTTTGGCGCTGGACGGCGGCAACATCGGCGAATTCGGCGAGACGCGGCAGGTGCTGCAAGAACCGCAGGCGGAGAGCACGCAAGCCTTTTTGAAAAACTGGAAACTATAGCACGAGGAAAGACACAAGCGCCGCGGATTGCTCCGCGGCGCTGTTGCGTTTTGAGATTCAAGATTGGGGCTACTTACTGAATCGTTGATACAGCCGACCGAATCCCGGCAGGGCGTTGATGATGGTTTCGTAGGAGACGCAGTAGGCAACCCGCAGGTAAGAGGGACAGCCGAAACTGCGACCGGAGACGATCAGGATATCCTCGTCCTTCGCCGCCTCCGCAAAGGCGTCTCCGTCTCCGCCGGGCGCTTCGAGGAAGAGATAAAACGCGCCATCCGGCGGCATGCAGCGGTAGCCAAACGCGGTCAGACCTTCGTAAAGCGCATCTCTGTTTTTCTTGTAGCTGCTCAAATCCGGCATCAGGTCGAGCTCCGCCGCGCGCGCGATGGCCTTTTGCAGCAGCGACGGCGCACAGACGTAACCCTGAATACGCGCGCTGCCCGAGATGGCATCGTAAATATCGTCAAAGTCCGGCATGTCGTTTCCAATCAGCACATAGCCGATGCGGTCGCCCGGCAGCGACAGACTCTTGGAATAGGAATACGAAACGATGCTCGCGTCATACGCATCCGTGACAAACGGCACAGGAGAGTCCGTATAGTTCAGCTCGCGATACGGCTCATCCGAAATCAGGTAGATCGGGTGACCGACCTCCGCGCTCTTTTGGCGCAGCAAATCGGCAAGCGTGCGAATCGTCTCTGCGGAATAGATGACGCCGGAGGGATTGTTGGGCGAGTTGATGATCACACCCTGCGTATGCGTGTTGATCGTTGCCGCAAGAGCGCTAAAATCGATCTGAAAATGCTCCATATCGGGCTCGACGACAACGAGCTTTCCGCCCGCGGTTGCGGCAAAGCAACCATACTCCGGAAAATACGGCGCGATGGCGATAAACTCGGTGTCCCGATCGACCGTCAGCGCACGCAGAACCGAGGTCAGCGCCGCGGCAGCGCCGCAGGTGATGTAGAGGTTGCGGCGCGAAAAGTTCGTGCCATAGCGGCGGTTGAGGTTATCTGCAATCGCGTCCCGCGTTTCGTTTGCGCCCGGCGCGCTGGTGTAGCCATGCAGCGCGGAAGGATCGGACGTATTCAGCAGGCGTACCATCTCGCTCGTCAGTTTTTCGGGCGGCGGAACGGACGGGTTGCCGATGGAGAAATCGTAGATGTTCGCTTCGCCGACGATGGCCGCGCGCTTGCGTCCGAACTCGAAGAGCTCACGGATGGCGGAGCGCACGCGCCCCAGATTGAGCATGTCTTTGGATACCATTGCGCCTGTTTCCTCTCTGGTAATAGCGTTTCGTCGGGCGAACCACTACCCGGAATATATTGTTTGCTATTGTATCACACTCTGCGACAATAAAATGAGCTTTTTTGGAATAAAGAGCTATTTTCGATGAAGCGCTATTGCATCAGGCGTTACTTTTG
Organism: Eubacteriales bacterium; assembly: GCA_028703645.1. Classification (GTDB taxonomy): domain Bacteria; phylum Bacillota; class Clostridia; order Christensenellales; family CAG-138; genus UBA7703. The sequence continues at coordinate 704 of JAQVML010000395.1, read as the reverse complement.
ATATTGATAGCCTGCCTCAAACGCGGCGAGGTTGAGCGTAAGCACCTTTGGCGGAACGGATTCCGTCAGGGCTGCGTTCCAGTCGATGGATTCCAGCGAAAATGCGCGTACCAGAGCGCCCAACAGCACGATATTCGTGCAGCGGATGTTGCCGAGCGATTTTGCGATAGTGCTTGCGGGGATCACGCGCAGGTCAAACACCTTTTTCATCTCGTCGTAGATGTTTTCCGGGTATGCCACGGTTCCGCTGGAGACGGGCAGCGGCATGACCTCATAGTCGTTGATCAGCGCGGTTCCGCCGATCTTGAGAAGGTTGGAGTAGCGCGCGCCTTCGAGCTTTTCAAACGCGACCAGCACGTCCGCTTCTCCTCGCCCGATGATTGGGGAATAGACCTTTTCGCCATAGCGAACCTGCGTGGAGACGGAGCCGCCGCGCTGCGCCATGCCGTGTACTTCGCTCATCTTGACATCGAATCCGGCCTGAACGAGTCCCGCCGTGAGGGTTTTGCTCATGAGCAGCGTGCCTTGACCACCGACGCCGCAGATTAGAATGCTTTTTCCGGTAAAGTTTGCCATAGTCGTCATTCTCCTTTCCGCTCGTCCGTGCGGGAAATTGCGTCAAACGGACACGCCTGCGCGCAGACCTTGCAGCCCGTGCAGAGCGTTTGGTCGACCTCCGCCTTGCCGTCCTTCATATGAATCGC
>JAQVML010000394.1 GCA_028703645.1 Eubacteriales bacterium | reverse complement strand
CATCGCCTCCGGCACCGCGCTCAACAGCGACGTACTCAAGGTTGGCAACCATGGCAATCCGGACGCGACAGGAGACGACTTTGGCGCTCTTGTTTCACCCGATTTCGCCGTGATCTCAACGGATACCCTGGTGGACACGGACAGCGCGAATTCCCGCGTTTTCGCCGCGCTGCCAAGCGCACAGATCGCCATCACGCAGGATTACCCGATCGGCGTGCTGCTCACGCTGGACGATTCCGGCGCGGTGACACTCAAAAGCCCCGCACGCACCGCGTCAAACGTCACCGTTTCGGTTGATTCGCTCGACGTCTCCAACCAGACGATCACGCTCATCAACACCGGATCTAGTTCTGTCGACCTCTCCGGCATGATCCTGTATTCTTCCCGCTCGGATGCCACCCTGCGTTTTCCCGAAGGATCGATACTTGCGGCGGGCGACTCGCTCGTAATCGGTGCGGGCGAAGATTTTGCGTTCTTTGGCGAGGATAAGCCGTTGAGCAAGAAGAAGGATAACACCGTCATGCTCTATGACCGTCTGGGCTCGCTCGTGAGCCAGCTCGAACAATAGATCAAACACTTCGCGCGCAAAAGCGGCGTATGCTCATGCACACACCGCTTTATTGTTCGCTTTGCTTATTCTTCGCGTAAGGTTTCATTCGGTTCCGTATCGATTTCGGCATTCTTCGCGCCAATCTTACGCTTGCCGACGAAGAATCCCGCTTCCAGTGCCTTGGTCGGACAGTTTTTCACGCAGTCGCCACAACGGATGCATTCGATATCATCCGGCGTTTTGGAAGGATCGACCCCCATCTTGCAGGCGCGTTTGCAGGCCCCGCAATGGGTGCATGCACTCTCGCTGAACTTGAGGCGGTAAAACGACGCTTTGTTAAAGAGCGAGTAGGCGGCCCCGAGCGGGCAGAGATACTTGCAAAACGGTCGATAGAGAAACACCGAAAGCCCAAGAATGAGGATCAGAATCGACATCTTCCAGCTGAAGATGAACCCTACAATCGCGCGAAGCGTCGGATTCGCCAGCACCAGCGGAATCCCCGCAAAGAGCGTCCCGCTGGGACAGACCCATTTGCAAAACCAAGGCGTACCAACGCCCGCCGCGTTTTTTACCAGTGCGGGCAAAAGAACGACCAGCACCGCCAGCACGACATACTTGAGATAGCGCAGCAGGCGATCATGCTTGAATGTGCCGATCTTCTTAGACGGAATCTTGTACAGCAAATCTTGTACCCAACCGAACGGGCAGAGAAACCCGCAAACAAAGCGCCCAAACAGCGCGCCAAACGCGAGCAAAAAACCCGTCACATACAGCGGGAACTTGATTTCCCGCGCCGCAAGCTCCGCCTGCAGCGAGCCGATCGGACAGGCGCCGAGCGCGCCAGGGCAGGAATAACAGTTGAGTCCCGGTACGCAGACGGACTTGCTGTCCCCCTGCCAAATGCGCCCTTTTACAAAGCCAACCAGATAGCCGTTGGTCACGACCGTCCAAGCGCCCTGAATCCAGCCACGCAGTTTGTTTTCTTTTCGTTTTTTAGCCAATGCCGATACACTCCAGGCAGATATTTGCCGCGCGGGATACCACAATCGCAACTTCGCCATTGAGGATGCCCAGCACAAGAAACCCCGCGCCAAGCGCGAGCAAGATCACTGGCAACGCGCGCCGGCCCGTCTTCATTACGAAACCTGACCCAGCAGCATGTCGATAAGGCCCTTCCAGTCGTCATAGCTCTTTGCGCCGACGACCGTGCTGCCGATTAGCTTACCGGTGGAGTCGAAGAACATGGTCGTCGGAATTGCGTAAATCCCATCGGAATGATCGAGGAAGAAGTCCTCCGGCGTGACAACGGGATAGGTCATCCCCTGATCCGCGATAAACTGCTTCGCTCCTTCGATATCGTTGTCCCCCGACAGCACACCGACGATGGCAAAGCCCTTGTCCGCGTATTCCTTGCTGATTTTGATCAAATCAGGAATTTCGCCGACGCACGGGCCGCACCACGTTGCCCAATAGTTGACCATGATGAGTTTGTTGTCGGTGAATACGGTTTGATCGAGCGTATCACCCGTCAGTGTCGTCAGCGAGAACTCCAGCTTCGTGCTGTCCTGATCGGCGGCCTCGGCGGTGGCTTCGGCGGTCGCGGCCGGTGCGGGTGTTGCCTCGGCTTGCGTGGGTGCAACGGAACAGGCGGTCAGAACGAATGCTGCCGCCAGCATGCTCGCTAAAATCAGTGCGATCTTTTTCATTTGGACGTATCCTTTCCATATTCTGCGCAAAATCCGCTGCTTTGATAGCCGACGCCGTTCGCAGCCGTTACGTTTTGTTAGAGTAGTAGATCAACAGAATATGCTTTGATGGTAAGGATTGCTGTCGTCTATTTCCGTGATTATATCACACGGCGGAAAATTGCGTCGAGTCTTTCGGCGCGTGCTTGCCCCGTCCGCGCTCGATCTCATCCCGTATTTCACGAAGCGTTTCCCCTGTTGCACGTGCAAAATAATATACTACGAACTTCCCTCCGATCCTCCATTGCGAAGAAACAAGCAAGCGGCTATACTGTGTATTTCTCCTATATCACAAACTATTTCGTCATATATCTCGGGTATTCGTTCAACATCGCCGGCACGC
>JAQVML010000393.1 GCA_028703645.1 Eubacteriales bacterium | reverse complement strand
GTCACGCCGAGCACCACGAATTTCAGGTAACGCAGGATGCCATCCAGCTTTTTCGGAACCGTCAGGCGCTTGTGAAAGAGCTTGTGCCCGATCTTGCCGAAGAATTCCTGCAAGGCGCCCAGCGCGCAGATCTGCCCGCAAAACGAGCGGCGCATCGCAACGGAGAGCAGCATCGTAGTGCCGAAGAGTACGAATGTGCCAATGACGATTCGCTTGAGGAATGTGCCGACGGCGATGAGCGAGAGCATGGACTCCAGCCCGCCGTAGGGGCAGATTGCGTGGATGGATGGGCCGACGTAGCCCAGCGTATGCAGCATGGTCGCCGCGAGAACAAAGGCGAGAAAGCTGCCCAGCGTTACCCAGCGGATGATGCGGGAAAAGAGGGAAAGACGCTTTTCGCGTGTGGTGGTCGGCGTGACGGGGGTGGCGGACATAAGGCGTTACCTCCAATTATTTGTTCGTTATTTTACGATTCGGTTGAATTTTTTACAGTTGATTCTGGAATGCGCGCAGATGGTTCTCCGAGGCGTGCATCAGACTCTCAAACACGATTCGCACATTGTCCGGCAGGGTTTGGTCGAGGAAAGTTTCGTACATCGCGATATTGTTGACCTCCGCGTTGACACCCGCTTGGTACGATTCCGTCAGGTTCGCCGTGCTCACGGCAAGGCTCGCGCCTTCGTCCGCAGGGACGGTGATGCCATAGGCTTCAAACAGCGGCAGCAGTGCGTCAATATGCGTTACTTCCGCGCGAATGATGTTGGTAAACGGGCGGACGTTGCCGAAATCGCTCAGGATTTGATCATATTCGGCGCGGGCGAGGTATTCGTCCTGGAGCGCGTATGTGAGCATATCCGCAAGCGACAGGTTCTCGTCGGAGAGCGCTCCCGCGGAGCCGTAACCACTCAAGGAAGCGGTCTTGTCCGCGTCGGTGAGCGTGTAGTCCGGGTCGGCGGTCGCGGTGCCGTCGTAGATGGGGTCGCAATCGTCCGTGTAGCCAAGGCCCAAGCCGTTGCCGTTGCCGTAGCCGCCGTTTGCGCCGTAGCCATAGTAGCTGTTGTCGTCATGCGCGGCATAGTTGCCGGCTGCGTAATTGCTGCCCGCGGTTTCGCTTCTGCCGCGATAGCCGGAGCCAACCTCCGCATAGTCTTCTCTTGCGGAATAGGCGCCGTAGGAAGGCGTGTCATCCGCGGTCGTTTCGGCAGGAGCCGTCAAAGTGGAGCAGCCCGCCAGTAAAAGTGAGGATGTGAGGATCGCGGCAATGGCGATCGTAAGTTTCTTTTTCATGATTGTGTGCCTCCTGTGTTTACTTGGTATGCTTTCATGATAAAGCGCAGTTGTGATGAAATCGTGATGGGTTCATGAGAGTTTATCCAAGATATCAGGCTCCGTTTTCACAAATAAAAAAAGCGCGAGATACGCGCTTTGCAAAATCAAACAGGATGTATCCGTCATGCGGAGGCGGAGCGGGATGCCCGACTTTCCTTCAGGACATGAACATAGCGAATCAGGAACAATACCCCCGCCGTGAGCAAAGATGCGCCAAGGCCGTATAGAAAAACGCGATGAATGTATTCGGCACGATGCCGGATACCCGCAGCCCGATGCCCAGCGTCATCATAAACGCCATGATCAGATAGCTTCGCGTATCGAAGAATCGAAAGAAGTTCTGCCGTTCGTCTTCATAGCTCAAAATCCGGTTCGTGTGCTTTGTGACCATCTTGCCAAAGACAAGCATCTGAAAAGCCGCGAACACGGCAACAGAAAGCAAACCCCGCCACCAGACAAAATTGCCGCTGTAGGCAACCAGTCCGATTCGGACGATGTTAAACCCCGCGATTGCCCAAACGATTCCGGCAATCAGGATCAGTGTGTGTTTGTGTACGTTCAGTCGATTTTTCACGTTATCCCTCCGTGTGTGATGGTTCTATCATAAGGAACGGTGGGAATCTGTCAAGTGACGACGACACAATTACGCGTCCAGAAACGGCAGCATCCATAGATACGGGGTTGTGATCATGTGCCCAACGTTCGGCAGCATGTGGGTTTCCGCGTGGGGAATGTGCCGCTCCAGCGCGGCCTTTCCGCCTTGCGAATCCAGCAGCTCGTCCGCTTCTCCCGCGACGTAGAGCACGGGCATCGTCAGCCGCGCAAGAAGCACGCCGGAGAACACCGGAAGCGGGACGCAAATCGGGTCGTAGCTCTCCAGAATAAGGTTGATGAAGTCGAGGATTTCCTTTGGTAAGACATCGGAACCCACAGCGTCATCCTCCATGGTCAGAGGCTCGTCCGCTTCCTCCGCGGCTTTCGCCCGCTCGAGATAATCCGCGCGAATCTCCGCGAGACCGCCGCTGGCAAAGAGCATCAGCTTTTCAACCCGCGTGGGGTACGCCGTCGCAAACCGCAGAGCCATCCAGCCGCCGAGGGAGTTGCCCGCGATGCTTGCGCGCGGCAGGTTCAGCGCGTCCTGCACAGCGGCGAGCCAGTCCGCATAGTCCGCGCTGTCGAGGCGGAGGCGATACTCGCTGCTGTTGCCCGCTTCGCCGGGGATATCCGTGGCAATCACATGATAGCGCGCAGAAAGCGCCATGAGATCGTTGTACCAAAACGCGCTGTTGCTGCACCTGCCGTGGAGAAATAT
>JAQVML010000015.1 GCA_028703645.1 Eubacteriales bacterium | reverse complement strand
GTCGATTTCGCGCACAAGGTGGCCCTTACCCGTGCCGCCGATGGCCGGATTGCAGGGCATCAGCCCCACCGAATCCAGATTTAGCGTCAAAAGAAGCGTCTTTTGCCCCATTCTCGCGCAGGAAAGCGCGGCTTCCACGCCCGCATGCCCTGCGCCGATCACGACGATATCAAAGTTGTTTGAGTTACTTGTTTCCATTCTATCTGCCGTCAATGCGTGCCTTTCGTTTTCATCCATATCGAAATTTGTGATGGAGTGCTCGTTCCCTATCGTTTTTTCGAGAACAGCGTTCTCCACCAGCTCGTCTTTTGTTTCTCCGTCATCCGGACGATCTCGTCCGCGAGCGCTTGCCAGTGGGCAAAATCCGCCTGTACTTGCTCCGCGCTCTTTCCCGTGATTTCGCTGTGGTTCACCGCGCGGTTTAGGCCAACCGCCGCGAGCCGCTGCGCCGCAAGCGGGTATCGTTTCGTGTTTTGCAGCGCCGCTTCCAATTGAGGAAGGACTTCGTCCGCGTTACCTTCCAGCAAAACGCTCGCCGCACCAAAGTAATCGTCCTCGGCCTGCGCCGTGAGCAAAAGCTCCACCAAATCTGCTGTTTCCGGCAGCGGATATCGGTAGTAGCCGGGCTCGCTTCCCCAACCAAAGTCGAAGAGCGTACATGCTTGCCAGTAGGAGCCATCGACCGAATCCACATAAAATTCGGACAGCGGATCATATGACAAACGAAACCGCTCCGGCCCGGACGGATGCATCCGCCTACTCATTCGAAAATGCTCACCCAGCATGTTTATCACGCTTTCTCTGCGCGCAAAATCGTTCGTTCCGACAACCGAAACTGCGGTTCCCCGCGCGATGCTCACGCGCATTTTACCATACTGCGGGCAATCCGGCAACGAGCCGGGTTTTCTCCGCGCAGACCGGCGCTTTTTCTCTGCGATTCCGCGCGGGTTGTCAGAACCCGCAATAAATATGGTATACTGTTACAAAGTATGTTGATCCGTTAGATCGAACAAGGGGGACACGTCCATGAGCCGCATGCGGTTGTTAAATGAAAGCAATGGCCAGACATTTGAGGGATTTTGCCTCGTTAAGAGCGCGAGCGTCAAGACAAACATCAAAGGAACGGAGTATCTCGATCTCGTTCTGGCCGATTCGGAGGGCGACTGCGCCGCGAAGCTCTGGGATTATAATAAGGAACTGCACGGCGTGTTTGACGCAAACGATGTGGTGAAGGTGCGCGGCTCCGTCAACATCTGGAAGGACACCGAGCAGCTCAAGATCGACAAGATTCGCCACACCACGCCGGAGGACGATGTGGACATGGCAAAGCTTTTGCCCTGCTCGCCGTTTGACCCGAAGTGGCTCTATGACGAACTCTATACGCTCGCGGAGCATTTCGCGGACGACGATCTTCGCAGGCTCGTACAATACATCATGCGCGAGAACAAAGAAAAGCTTTTGTTCTATCCCGCCGCAGTCAAGCTGCACCACGCGACGCGCGGCGGCTGGCTGCACCACACCTGGACGCTGACCAAGCTCGCAAAGTCGATTATCGAAATCTATCCCGCACTGGACGGCGACCTGGTCTATACCGGCGCAATTCTTCACGACATCGGCAAACTCAAGGAGTTGGAGACGGGCGAGCTCGGCATTGCGAGCGGCTACACCGCGCGCGGCATGCTGGTGGGTCACATCACCATCGGAATTTCGGATGTTTCCGCCGCCTGCGAAATGCTTGGCGTACCGGAAGACACCGCCATGCTGGTTGAGCATATGCTGCTGGCCCATCACGGTCAGGCGGAGTTTGGCAGCCCGAAACTGCCGATGTTTCCGGAGGCGGAAGTCCTCGCGGAGATCGACCTTCTCGACAGCAAGATGTATGAGATGTTTGACGCGCTTTCCGGCGTCTCCGTCGGCGCCTTTTCGGAACGGCAGTGGGCGCTGGATAACCGCCAAATCTTTTGCCACGGACACGGATTTTTGAAGAAAGGTGATAGCAAGTAAAGCCATCACCAATCATATTACAAGCAATCACAACAACCGCACGCTTGTTACGCGTGTGGTTGTTGACAAACGGCGCAAAAAAGCGTAGTTTTCTTATGTTATTTCTTATGATTACTTCAGGCTTCACAAGCGGCAATACAGTATGACAAAACATACCGTATTGCGCACAACGATAAAGGAGATGGGTATATGCAACTATTCGTTCATATTACGACGCAGGAAGAAAGTGTAACGCCGATTTTTACCAAGTTATTGGAGGCAGGCCTTCAGGGTGCTACGGTGGTGGATTGTCAGGGAATGCTTACGACGCTGAGCGCCTGCAACAATGAGGACGCGCCGATTTTCGGCTCGCTTCGTCAGTTTATCAATCCTTGCCGTCAAACGAACAAGATGATCATGATCGTTCTGAAAGACGAGGATATTCCGTTGGTTAAGAATATCATTCACAGCGTCGCGGGCGATCTTCACACCCCCAACACCGGCATTTTCTTCACCGTGCCGGTCATGAATTGGGAAGGAGTTTCGCACAAGTAACATGCATACGTTATTTACAATTGCCCTCGCTATGATTGCGGGACTTCTCATGACGCGCGTCGTCAAACTGATCAAGCTGCCAAATGTGACGGGTTACCTCATCGCAGGCCTCTTGATCGGTCCCTATTGTTTCAAACTCATCTCTGCCGACGCGCTCGCAACGCTGGATATCATCACGGTTGCGGCCCTGGGGTTCATCGCGTTTTCCATCGGCAGCGAGTTTAAACTCGCCCACCTGAAAGCCATCGGCGGCAAGATTTTGATCATCACCGCCTGCGAAGCGGTCGGCGCGGTCATCCTGGTGGATGTCGTCGTCATCCTGTTCGGCTTCCCGGTACCGATGGCGCTCTGCCTCGGCGCAATCGCGGCTGCAACCGCGCCCGCTGCCACGCTGCTTGTCGTGCGCCAATACCACGCCAAGGGTGAATTGACCAGCACGCTGCTGCCTGTCGTCGCGATGGACGATGCCGTCGGCCTCATGGCCTATGCGTTATCCGTCTCCGTCGCAAAGATGATTCAAAACGGCGAAGCATTCAACGTGATGAGCACGATCGTGTCTCCGCTGCTTGAGATCATTCTTTCACTGGGTGCCGGCGCGGTGATCGGCGCCATCGTCGCCATCTCGAATCGCTTTTTCCTGAGCAAGAGCAATCGCCTGATGATCAGCATCGCGGCAGTTCTGCTCGGCGTTGGTCTCGCGCAGCAATTCGGGCTTTCACACCTGCTGCTCTGCATGGGGATTGGCGCCACCTACGTCAACCTTCGCGACGACGCGATTCATACACTGGAACAGGCGGATGCCTGGACCCCGCCGCTGTTCATGTTGTTTTTCGTGATCTCCGGCGCGGACCTCAACGTCTCGGTGCTGCCTTCTCTCGGGTTGATCGGCATCATCTACATCATCACCCGCGTCACCGGAAAATACTTCGGCGCGTTTATCGGCTGTACCATCGCAAAAACATCTCACAAGATACGAAAATATCTTGGTATGTCGCTCATTCCACAGGCTGGCGTCGCAATCGGTATTGCGCAGCTTGTGGTCAAAGAGCTGCCGGAGTACGGCGCGTCCATTCAGGCCGTCATCCTCTGCGCCACGCTGATCTACGAGCTGGTCGGGCCAATCGTCACCAAGTTTTCGCTCATCAAAGCGGGTGAAATCGAGGTGGAACCAAAGAAAGGCCATTCAGCTCCGCCGGCCGCGCAGTAATTCTTTCTTACGATTCCTACGGCGTTTTTCATCCAAACAAAGGACGTCTCCTATCGCGGCAGACGTCCTTTTACTATAAAATGCAAGTTATGGCATCCTATCAACGGTCAGGAAGGGTAACTGAAAATGCAGCTGCGTGTGATCTCACCCCGCCTTCGATTCTGGATTTATCTTCTGATTGAGCTGCTCACGCTTCCTATGCTGGGGCTGTTTCTCTACGCCGGAATCTCGCCGGAGGATTCCACGCCTGAAGTGATCAGCTGGATTTTTGTTTTCTCGTTGCAATTGTTCGTAGCGCTCTCTCCGCTGTTGATTGAAAAATTTGATTTTGGCGCGGCGCGGTTTCTCTTGGACGCGTCCGGCGTCACCTATCTCTCCCGCAAGGCAACCTATCATCTTGACTGGACACAGGTACAGCTCATTGCGCTGAATCCCAACCAATACGGTCGTTTCACGAAGAATTGCTTTATCTGTTTTTACACGGAAGAGATTCCGAGATGGATGCCGATGCGCGCAGACTATACGCCGACCGCGTTTGGTTTGCAATATCGCAAAGGGCTGCCGCAGGTCATTGCGCAGTATTGCAGTCTACCGATTGAAAATCTAGAAAGAATTCAAAAGGGAAAATCATGATTGATACGAAGATGCTTACGAAAGAAAGAGGCGGCATGCAGCCAACCATCGAAATTCGGCTGGCGACGGACGAGGATATTCCCGCCATTGCGCATATCATCAACGAAGCGTGGAAAACGGCGTATGCCGGCATTATTCCGCAGAGTTATCTGGACGCGATGCAGGAAGAACGCAAGACGGATCGTCTGCGCGAAGGCCTCGCGCGCGTGCTGCACATGCGCTATTTCGTGCTCTGCGAAAACGGCGTTCCGGTAGGTGCCGCGAGCCTGCACCGCGCGCGAAACGAGGACTTGCCGGACGCAGCTGAATTCAGCTTCTTTTATTTTCTGCCCACGGCCTGGCGCAAAGGCTACGGCACGATGCTGCTCAATCATTTGAAAGAGGAGACCGCAAAGGCTGGCTTTCTTCGCCTCTGCTGCTGGGTGCTGGAGGAAAACCACCGCGCGGTCTCGTTTTACGAATCGCAAGGTCTCCTGCGGGATGGCACGCGCCAAACGGAGACCATCGAAGTTCCTCTGGAGGAAGTCCGCTGCGTGGGAAAACTATGATGAAAGAGCATCGATCACTCGTATCCATTCGATTAAATCAATTTGACACGATATATGAGAATCTGTGAAAAAACAAAGACCGCTTGACATTTTGTCAAGCGGCTGTGCTATAATATGAATACAGGGGAAGCCGGACGGCTACCTCGGTTGTTCACGAATCAAATAATTGACTAGTAAAACGCCCGCTGCAACGGGCGTTTTACCTATTTGCGGTTTTTATTCGCAAGTATGATCGTCACTGCAATTCCTGCAATTCCAATCAAAATACTGACTATGTCAAGCATTCGGTGCCATCACCTCTCTTTGAATTTTAGTAATTCTCCGAAAGGCATCCTCCAAACTTGCCTTTCGGTGTCGTTTTGAGGTGGCCGCCCTTTATACGTCTATGAAATTGAGAAAGTTCAACGGGCTTCCCCCGCACTTGGTATAATAACGATCCGTTACAACGCAATCAAGCAATATGTCCGCTCATTATACATATACTTAGAAAAAATAATGCGTTACGAATTGATCGACCAGCACCAGTGCGCCGAGCACGGCGGTATAGATCACAAAGCCGAGCAGCTTCTTTTTCTTGATTGCGTTGATCATCACCTTGATCGCAAAATAGCCCGTAATGCCCGCAACCAGCATACCCGCGACCAATATGGTCCAGTGCATATCTCCAATGCCGGTTTTAATCGCATCCGGCACCTCGAAGATCGCGCCGCCGATGATCGCCGGAATCGACATTAAAAACGAGAAGTCCGCCGCGGTCTTTCGACTTAGGCCCGTAAAGAGCGCGCCGGAAATCGTGCTGCCCGAGCGGGAAACGCCCGGTAAAACGCCGACGCCCTGCATGCAGCCGATGATCAGCGCATCCTTGACCTGCATGTTCTTGAGCTTCTTACCTTTTCTCTCGACCTTTTCTCCGTTTTCATCGATTCTCGTGTGACGCACATGATCGCTGATGAAGAGCAGCAGTGAGGTGAGCAGAAACCCGAATCCGAGATATTGCCCCGCATCCGCCGCATCAAAGAACGCCGCAACGGGCGCAATCTTCTTAGAGAGCACCGCGATGACAACGGCGGGAATCGTGGCGACGATCAAAAGCCCGACCGTCTTTTGAATCGGATGCTTGATCAGCTCAATCAGCGTCGGCCAGTAGACGATAAAAACCGCGATCAACGTTGCCAAATGTAGCATCACGGTGAAGAACAAGGCTCCTTCCGTGATACCAAACATTTTCTGGATCAAAAGCAGGTGCCCGCTGCTGCTGACCGGTAGAAACTCTGCAATCCCTTGTACCAGTCCCAGCAGCATCGCAATCCAAATCGTCATAACAACCTCGTTTACTCGTTATTCTCTAAAATATTCCCGTTCATCATACACGCCTCACGACCGAATCGCAAGCGCTCGTGTGCGCATCTTAGGATGTTAAATATCTCCCCGCAGCGCATAGACGCAGATGCCGACGCACTCCCGCAAGAAGTTGTTCAATCGCAGATACCAAACATCGTCCGCCGGAATGCCAACGGCGTTGACGCCCTGCGCGCGCGCAACCTGACCCGCGCGGTACACGTGAAAATTGGTGGTGACGAATACGATGCGCGCGTTGTTGCCGAACACTTCGTCGATGATCACCTTGGAATTCTCAAAATTCTCCTTGGTGTTTGTCGCTTTCTCCTCGGTATAGATACGGCTTGCGTCCATGCCGTGCTCCACCATATATTTCTTCATGGCGGAGGCTTCGGTGACGGTTTCGCCCGCACCTTGTCCGCCGGAGACAACGCAGATGGCGGCGGGATGCGATTCCATATACTCCATCGCGGAATTGAGCCGGTTTTCCAAAACCCAGGTGACCTTGTCCCCGTGAACGGCGGCACCGAGTACGATCACCGCATCCGCATTCACGCGCTCGCCTTCGTTTGCGGCGCGAATCATGAAAAATCCGCACACGAGGAAGATGCCGATGGCAACGGCGTAGCACGCCGCGATTAAATACTTCAGAAAGCGGAGAAACCCATTTCCCATCCTCGGCAACACGAACGCGAGAAACACGAGCGGCACGCCGAAAAACGCAGGCAGGATCACGCCGAGGTTATAGTTGGAGAGTGTGGAGACAATCAGCGTCTCCACGATGAGCACCACACCAAGAATCAGAGAAAATTCGCGCAGAGCGCTAAACTGGTGCCCGCGTTTGCGCCAGATGCGGCAGCCAAACAGCAGCACACCGATGAGAACGAGAAACACGGCTAAGATATAGAGTCTCCATCTGGTATACATATCGGTTTCCTTTCAAATGCCTGTTTCGGGAAAACAAGCGCCGGAGTCAGTCGTAAGCCATATTCACATAAGAATGAAAGACAACAGCATTATATAATACGAACGGGAACGCGCAAACACGCATCCCCGTTTCGTCACAGCATTGTTACAAATTTTTATTGTACCGAAAACGCGCTGTTCTCACAGCACCGTTTTCAGGAACTGGCCCGTATAGCTGCCTTCCACGCGCGCCACTTCCTCCGGCGTGCCGGTGGCGACGATATTGCCGCCCGCGTTGCCACCCTCCGGACCAAGATCGATGATATAGTCCGCGCACTTGATCACGTCCAGATTGTGCTCGATCACCAGCACGCTGCTGCCCGTTTCGCACAGGCGCTGGAGGATTTCCAGCAGACGCTTGACGTCGTCCACGTGCAGTCCCGTCGTCGGCTCGTCCAGGATATAGAGCGTGCGACCCGTGTCCCTGCGACTCAGCTCCGTCGCAAGCTTAACGCGCTGCGCCTCGCCGCCGGAAAGTTGTGTGCTCGGCTGCCCGATCTTCACGTAGCCTAAGCCCACGTCGTAAAGCGTCTCAAGCTTTCGCGCAATCTTCGGCAGCGGCTTGAAGAAGCGAAGCGCCTCTTCCACCGTCATGTTCAACACATCGAAGATGTTTTTGCCTTTGTAGTGCACCTCCAGCGTTTCGCGGTTATAGCGCTTGCCGCCGCAAACCTCACAGGGCACGTAGATATCCGGCAAAAAGTGCATCTCGATCTTGATGATACCGTCGCCGTTGCAGGCTTCGCAACGCCCGCCCTTGACGTTGAAGCTGAAGCGACCGTTGCTATAGCCGCGCATACGGGAATCCGGCGTGTTGGCAAACACCGCGCGAATGAGGTCGAAGAGTCCGCAATAGGTCGCGGGGTTACTTCTCGGCGTTCGCCCGATCGGGCTTTGGTCGATGTCGATAATCTTATCCAGCGCGTCGATTCCGTCGATACGGTCGTGATCTCCCGGACGCGTGTGCGCGCGGTTGAGATCGCGCAGGAGCGTCTTTTTGATGATCTCGTTGACGAGGCTCGATTTGCCGCTGCCGGAGACGCCCGTTACGCAGACAAACTTGCCCAGCGGAATCTCCACGTCGATATTTTTCAGGTTGTGTGCGCGCGCGCCGTGAACAACCAGCGACTTGCCGTTACCCGGCCTACGCGTTTGCGGCACCGGGATGCTCATGCGCCCGCTGAGATATGCGCCCGTAATCGAGTTTTCGTTTGCCGCGATCTCCTCCGGCGTGCCGACGGCTACCACTTCGCCGCCGTGTTCACCCGCGCCAGGCCCGATATCCACCACATAATCCGCCGTTCGGATGGTTTCCTCATCGTGTTCCACCACAATCAGCGTGTTTCCGAGGTCGCGCATCTTTTGCAGGGTCTTGAGCAGCCTTGCGTTATCCCGCTGGTGCAGGCCGATGCTCGGCTCGTCGAGAATATAAAGCACTCCCATGAGTCCGCTGCCGATCTGTGTGGCGAGGCGGATGCGCTGCGCCTCTCCGCCGGAGAGCGACACGGCGGAGCGCGAAAGCGTCAGGTAATCGAGCCCAACATTGACGAGGAAGCCAAGGCGCGCGTCGATCTCCTTTAAAATTTGCTCCGCAATCATTGTCTGCGTCTTGCCGAGCTTGAGTTCTCGCAGAAAATCCCGCGCGCTGCGCACCGGCAGATCGGACAGATCCGCAATGTTGATGTCGCCGACCGTGACCGCGAGGCTCTCGCGCTTGAGGCGCTTGCCTTTGCAGTCCGGGCAGGGCGTTTGCGTCATGAAGCGCTCGATCTCCTGCTTGCTGTAGTCGGACGTGCTCTCGCGATACCGCCGCTCCATATTGACGGCGATTCCCTCGAATGGCGCGTCGAAGCTGCCGCTGCCGAATTCTTTTTTGTAGGCGATGTGGAGCTTATCCTTGCCGGTGCCGTAGAGAATCGCGTTTTGCACCTCTTTGGGCAGCTCTTCATAGGGCGTTTTCATCGAAGCGCCGTAATGCTTGGTCAGCGCATCAAAATACATCGCGGCGATCGTGCCCTTGCTTCCGCTGTTCCACCCCATCACGTTCACGCAGCCCTGCGCGAGCGAGAGCTTTCCATCGGGAATTACGAGATCGGGATCGATCTTGAGCAGGGTTCCGAGTCCCGAGCAGGTCGGGCACGCGCCAAATGGATTGTTGAAGGAGAACATGCGAGGCGTGAGCTCTTCAATGCTGATGCCGCAGTCTGGGCAAGCGTAGTTTTGCGAAAAAAGCATTTCTTCGCCATCCACCACCGCGACGATGGCGAGGCCGTTGCCAAGGCGGAACGCGGTTTCGAGCGAGTCCGTCAGGCGGCCTTCGATGCCGGACTTGATCACAATGCGGTCGATGACCGCCTCAATCGTGTGTTTAAACTTTTTATCCAACGCGGGCACATCCGCAATGTCGTAGACCGTTCCATCCACGCGCACGCGAACATAGCCCTCGCGCTTGAGCTCTTCAAAGAGTTTCTGGTGTTCGCCTTTTCTGCCGCGGACGCAGGGCGCGATGATCTGCGCCTTGGTGTCTTCCGGCAGCAACATCACGCGATCAACCACCTGGTCGATGGTCTGCTTTTCGATCGGCTGTCCGCAATCCGGGCAGTGCGGCACGCCGCAGCGCGCGTACAGCAGGCGCAGATAATCGTGAATCTCCGTGACGGTACCCACCGTACTGCGCGGGTTATGGCTCGTACTCTTTTGATCGATCGAGATCGCGGGAGAAAGCCCGTCGATACTGTCGATATCGGGTTTTTCCATCTGGCCCAAGAACTGGCGCGCGTAGGACGAGAGGCTCTCGACATAGCGGCGCTGGCCTTCTGCATAGATGGTGTCAAACGCGAGGCTGGATTTTCCGCTGCCGGAAAGTCCCGTAAAGACCACGAGCTGATCGCGCGGAATCACGAGGTCGATGTTCTTGAGGTTGTGCTCCCGCGCGCCTTTGATGATGATATCCTTCATGAGGAGTCCCTTTCGTTTTAACCGGCTGACTGCTTCAGCCGGCAGAGTATAAAATCGGAGCAACTTGCCAATTTTCCGGCAAATGACCGATGTTCTAGTATATCACAAATTTACGGATTCTGCTTGAACCATATTGCAAGATAGAGCCTTTTTTTCAAACACTCGTTCGTTTTGATCATAGTATACACGAAAACAAGTTGAACCGCAAACGTTTGTTCGTAGAAATTTTAGTTTCTTCTTATTTGAATAATATGAAGAATTTTGATAGAATACTATTAGAATTCTACAGGAGGTGTATCCAATTGATCATTAAGTCATCGACCGCGCTACGTAACGACTACGGTTCGATCTCCGACCTCGCGCACGAGGAGGAGGAGCCGATTTATATCACCAAAAACGGCGAAGGCGATCTGGTTGTGATGAGCATCGACGCGTTTGAGCGGCGCGAGGAGACATTC
>JAQVML010000014.1 GCA_028703645.1 Eubacteriales bacterium | reverse complement strand
ATACATCAAAAAAAACCAGCTGGAAGACTACGTTACCATAACGGGCTATGTCGGGTTGGATGAATTCACGCGCTATATCGATGCAACCGATATATGCGTGAACCTACGGTATCCTTCAAACGGAGAAACAAGCGGCAGCCTGATGCGTACCCTTGCCAAAGGAAAGTGCGTGATGGTCAACGACGTCGGAAGTTTTTGCGAGATTCCGGATCAATGTTGTGTGAAGCTCCCGTCGCCGGAATTCATGGGAGAACGGCAGGAAGTCGAGCTGATCTATCGCGAATTTGAGCGCTTGCTCTGCGAAAAAGACCGTCTGGAGGAGATTTGTGCTAACGCCAGATAGTATGCGGAAACGTATCTGGAGCTGGATCGGGTTGCCGAGCAGTATGTTTCCTTCATTCAGGAGAAACGCAAGCCATCGCTGACGGAAGAGATGCTGATCAAGCTGAAAAATGAAATGCTGGTGCGGAGCTATTCCAGTCCCCAGATTGAGCAATTGGGTCGTACGCTGGGATATAGCAAGAATTATCATTCGATCGCCAAAGAAGAGATCGAGTAAAGGCCGGCAATCGACAGAAGAGAATGACCTGTATCGGGGTAAATCAAGTCGAAGCCCAATCCGACCCCGCCAACGAAACATGTAACCAAAGAGCCTGTTCCCGCGATTATCGTCGTGGTAAACCCCGCCGACATACGGACCCAGATTCCGAGTATTTACTGTTCAAAAAGCGATGGAACAGAAAAAAGTCGTCTGAAAACAATCAGACGGCTTTTTTGCGTAGTGAGGAGAATGGCTCAAATCAGCCGCTATTTTTTTCTCACGACGGTAACGCGCGGATTGAGCCCGCCCGCTTCGGTCGCGAGCTCCGCCGCGACGGTGAGGCTCGGTTCGTTCTTGAGGCAGGTTGCCAAGAGGCGATGCTCCATGGTGTATAGCACCGCGATGCCTCCGCTGGTGAGAAGGTTTGGCAGCACATGCGCAAAATCGCGATAGAGTGCCTCGTTTGCGCTGTGTGTGCCGACACGGTTGCCAAACGGCATATTGGTCAAGATGAGGTCAAACGGCTCTCTTGGCTCAAATTTGAGGATGTCTTTGTGGACGAATCGCGCGCCGCTGTGTGCCGCCGCCGCGTTTTCCCGCGCGGTGTCCAGTGCGCGCTCGGAGATATCTACGCCGATCAGCGCGGTGGGTACCGCGCGCTCCAGCTCAAACAACAACGTGCCGCTTCCGCAGAAAGTGTCCAGCGTGCGCGGGCGCGCGGCGGAGATAAACGAGAGCGCATATCGGGCGAGGCAAGCCGCCTGCACGGGGTGAATCGAAGCGGGCAGCGCGCGCTTGCGGTAAGAAAAGCGCGTATCGGGCACGTTGCGCGGGCGAATGAAGACACCGCACTTGTCGTTGTTGCAAACGATTCGGAGCTCATCCGCATAGCGCGAGGGGTTATCTCCGCCGCCGAGCGCCGTAGAGACGGCGCGGATGAATGCCGCGCGATCGCCTGCGTAGTTTCTTAGCTCAATGCGATACGGACGCGTGAGCGCGGGGGTTGCCAGCGCCGCAATCTGCTCAGCATCGATCGGAATGCAGGCAGCCAGCGGAAGCAAGATCTCCTGTGCGCAACGAAGCTCCTGAAGGGTCTTAATCTGATCCGTAACGACGCGCACACCGTCGTCATGCAACGTTGCGGAAAACCCGCGCGAGGTCGCCTCTTTGAGCAGAATCGAACCGAATCCAACGGGCGGCACGAGTAGAAGCTCCATCGCAGAGGCAAGCCGCGTCCGCTCCGGCAAGGGAATATCCTTTTCCAGTGCGGCGAGTGCTTTTCCATGCGCCTCGACGATATCGGAGACGTGCTTTTCCTCGGTCTCGTCCGCGGCGGTCGGCAGAATATAATCGGTGATGGCTTCTTTCGCCTTCGCGCTGCCGATGGCGCCAAGCGCAAGCAGGATGGAGGGGATCACAAAGCGCGTTTCCTCGCTTTGCAGGGCATCAACCAATGCGTCCGCGTCGCGTTCGCTGGCAAATGCGCCGAGTACACGCGCGGCGTTTTTGCGCGCCTTGGGTTCGGGCGCGGTCAGCGCGGCGTAGAGAATGGCGCGGTCGGCAAAAATTCGCTCCAGCGTCTCCCGCGCGGCGCGCTTTTTTGCGTACGCGGCGAGTGCGGAGAGCGAGGTTACGGGTTCGGTCGCAATTGTGGATACCAAAACTTGCAGTTGCTGTTCGGTAACGACGGCTTCTTCCTCCCGAGGGGTGGCTGGTGCTTTCGGCGCATACTTCGGGCCGGAGAAGGGCTTTCGCTCTGCGTAAGGCTTACCCTGCGAGTAAGGCTTTTTATCGGAAAATGGCTTTTTATCGGAAAATGGTTTTCTATCAGAATAAGGCTTTTTGTCAGAATAAGGCTTTTTATCAGAATAGGGTTTGTTTTCTGAATAGGGCTTTTTATCGGAATAAGGCTTTTTATCGGAATAGGGTTTGTTTTCCGAGTAGGTCTTCTTTTCAGAAGATGGTTTCGCAGAATAGGGCTTATTCTCGGAATATGCCCGTTTTTCCCCGTAGGGTGTTGCCCCGTGCGGGGCAGGTTTGCGCCCGGCGTACGGTTTTCCGCCGACGGTGCCGTGAGAGGGTTTTCCGCCGGAAGGAGGGCGCTTGCCTGTTGTGTTATCCATTCTTAGCCGCCTTTTTAATAATTTCCAATATGGTTTCCGTTCCGTCCGAGCGCGTGTCTTCACACATGCGCTCCGCATACTGCGCGCGCTGATGGTATACTTCGTCGATGGCTGCAACCAGAGAATCCGTGGTCGCGGTGTTTTGATCGACTACCTTTGCGTAGCCCTTTTTCTCCATATACTGCGCGTTGAGCAGTTGATCCCCCCGCGAGCTCGCGGAAGTTAGCGGAACGAGCACGCTGGGCTTGTTGAGCGCGAGCAGTTCAAACACGCTGTTTGCCCCCGCGCGGGAGAGCACGACGTCGCTCAGCGCAAACAGATCCGGCAACTCTTTGTCGATATACTCATACTGTTGATAGCCGCAGGAAACGCAGTCGCAGTCGTTCTTTCCTTTTCCGCAGAGATGAACCACGTCATAACGCTCGCTGAGCCGCGGCAACGCCGCGCGAAGCAACTCGTTAAGCTTTTGTGCGCCGAGGCTTCCGCCCATGACGAGCAGCACGGGCTTTTCGCCGGAAAGGCCGGTAAACGCAAGCGCTCGCTCGCGATCACCCTCGTAGAGCGCCGGACGGATGGGTGTGCCGGTGAAGATGCCCTTGCCTTGTGAAACATGTTGCAGCGTATCCTCAAAGCTCAGGCAAACCTTGCCCGTAAAGCGCGTGGCGATGCGGTTGCTCAGCCCTGGCGAATAGTCCGACTCGTGTGCGACAACGGGTACCTTGCCCGCGCCGAGCACGACGGGGACGGAGACAAAACCGCCTTTGCTGAAGATGACGTCCGGCTGTATCGCGCGAACCAGCTTACGCGCCTGAATATATCCTTTGATCACGCGAAAAGGATCGATGAAGTTTTGCCAAGAGAAGTAGCGCCGGAGTTTGCCTGTCGAAATACTGTGATAGGTCACATCCGTAAGCGCCGCGATTAGGTTTTTTTCAATGCCGTTCTCGGAACCGACATAGTGAACCTCCCACCCTTCGCGCAGGAGCGGCTCAATGAGCGCGATGTTTGGGGTTACGTGCCCCGCCGTGCCTCCGCCGGTGAAGATGATGCGTTTGTTCTTTTTTGTTGCTTCCGCCATAGTGTTTGCTTTTCTCCCTGAAAAAGCACACGACCGGCGCGAACCGATCGTGTGGTACTGTTCGTTTTCTGTGGTTAAGTGTATGACAATCCTCTGGTCTTGTCCACACAAAGTTACAAGGGCACTCAACCCTCCGTCTCGTTTAACACATCGTCCTTGAGCAGCGCGCGGGCGATATCAAACTTCATTTGGTTCCATTCGCCCGGCAGTTTTGTCAGGTCGACTTCCAGCATGATGCAGACGAGGCGCGCGTTTTCCGCGGTCACTTTTACGCCGCCCTTGCTGTCGCGCCAGCAGATGAACCAAGCGAGTTCTTTCGTCTTGTCGTTGTTGAGCTCGGCGGTGCCCGTTTTACCGGCCATGGTGTAGCCGAGATCGAGAGGCGATCTCGTGATAAAACTCTTGGTCAAACTGCGCGCCGTACCGTCGGTAATAACCTGTAGCAGCGCGGGATAGATCGTATCCACGGTACCCTTTTGCAGGATCGTGCGGTAGACCTTCGGCTCTTTTTGTTCCACGAGCGAATAGTCCGTGCCGTCCGCGTGCCAAATGCTGTCCACCACATACGGCTGCATGATCACGCCGTCGTTGGCATAGGCGCTGGCGTAACAGGCCATTTGCAGCGGCGTCATCAAAATTTCGCCCTGACCGTAGCCCGTGACCGCGAGGTCATATTCGTTCAGTGGCTTGACCTTGTCCTTATTCGCTTCCGTGCGGGGGTTGAAGAGCTGCGCCGTGCTGACGTCGAGGCCGTAAAGTGGGTCTTTATCCAGCACGAGGTGGACTTTGGGCACTTCTTCATAACTGCCGTCCTCTTTTTTGCGCCAGATGGTCTCGCCGCCTTCGGCAAGGTTCAACCATGCGACACCTTCCGGGTCGTTTTCATTAACTTTCCAATAGATACGAGGTTCCGTACCGTCGGCTTCGAGTGAGATGGGCGTCATCCAGCCGATCTTATCCATGAATGCGGTGAATTTTGTCCAACCCATGCGCATAGCGGTATAGGCAAAGAACAGGTTATCCGACGAGGTGATGGAGTTCGTCATATTCATCGGAGATTTACGACTGTCGGCGCGGGTACGAACCAGCGCGCGGTCGTTGCTCTGTTCTTTCCAGGTCAGGGTGCTGGCTCGATCGGGAAGGTTCGCGAGGAATGTTTCCGAAGGATACCAGGTATCACCCTTGCGGTCTTCACTGCCTGGGAACACGTCGTTGATGGTCATTGTGTTTGTTTCGAGCGCCGCCGCGCTGGTCATGAGCTTAAACACCGAACCGGGCGTATACAAACCTTGCGTGGCGCGGTTGTATAGCGGCAGGTTGATCTTGTCGTTCTGCATCGCGATCCACTCTTCCAGCGGAAGGCCTCGGCTCAGGTCGTTTAGGTCAAATCCCGGCCAGGATTTGATGGATTGAATCGCGCCCGTCTTGGGGTTGAGCACGATGACGCAACCGTGCATCGACTGGTCATACACCGTGGTGTCGATGACGGCTTCCAGCCGTTCCTGCAACTCGGGGATGATGGTTAGATGCAGGTCGTTGCCGTCCACCGCTTTGGTGGAGTAGAGCATGCCCCGGCTGCCACCTTCCTTGGTTTGAATGTAGGTAAAGCGTCCGTTGGTACCCAGTAGCTGATCTTCATAGAGCTGCTCTAAGCCGTATTTACCGATGTAACTGTCGCCGTTGTAACGCGTTGGCGTGGTCACAAAGCGGTCGTTTGCCGCGTCGTAGCGGATATCACCATAGGTTTCGTAGTTGATCTTCTCCTTTTTGGAGATGATTCCTGCGTAGCCTACGATATGGCAGAGCGATTCCCCGTTGGGGTAAAATCGCAGCGTGCCGTAGTTTGCCGTGTCGATCGCAAGTCCCGTGATGGCGAGCAATCGCTGCTTTAAATCCAGCGTTGCCTCGTCTGGGTAGAACGTTTTGAGTTTGACGAAGTCGTTACGCACTTTCGTAAGCGCCTCGCGAATGTCGTCCTCCGTCATTTCCATCTCCGGCACGTTGGCTACCGCGCGGATGAACTCATCCACGTTGGGGATCGTGCTCGGCACACAGAACACGGTGATCGCGTTCACGTTTTGCGCGTAAGGTTCGCCATAGGCTAAAATCTCGCCACGGCTTGCCTGCAAAACGCCGACGCGGAGGCTGTCGCCCCATTGCATTTCGGGGAAGATCAGGCTGGGAGACCAGTTGATCGTCCATCGGTGCTCAATGCGGTTTGCTTCAATCGAGAAATTGTAGGTCAGGTCTTCGCCCGCGCGTGCGCTGTGGTAGGTGAGGGTATAGTTCACGCGCGCGATGATTTCGCCGTCCACAACATCCGTGGCCTGATAGTCGATGCCGGTGAGCTCCAACTCGTCAAAGATGCTCTGGTAGCGATCGATGAATTCCACCTTGGTGATGGTGGTGTCGATATTGTCCGCTTCATCGATCTTGCCGTCGCCGTTTTTATCGGTCGGCGCAGGCGTCGGGGTGGCGTTGGGGTCGGGCGTTGGCGTCGGCGACGGGGTCGCGTTGGGATCAGGCGTATCGGACACGACCGGCGTCGCGGTGGTACCCGGTGCGGGCGTCATGTCCGTGTCCCGCTGATCGGCGGGCATATCTTCCGGATTGACCGTGCTCGGATCAACTGTTGGTGCCGCGTTGGGATCAACCGTTGCGTTGGGATCGGGTGTTGCGTTGGGGTCGACCGATGCGTTGGGGTCGGGTGTCGCGTTGGGATCGGGTGTCGCGTTGGGGTCAGGCGTTGCGTTGGGGTCGACCGTTGCGTTCGGGTCGGGGGTAACGCTGACTTCCGGCGTGACAGAGGCACTGGGTGTGACGGAGGCTCCCGGTGTTGCGTTGGGGTCGGGCGTCGCGTTCGGGTCCGGCGAGCCGGAGCTTCCGGGCGCAGGGGTGCCGCTCAGTTCCGGCGTTGGCGACCCCGCTTTGTCGAGGCCGAACACCTGCCGCCAGATTTTGCGGTTCTCCTCTTTCCCCTTTTCTTCTTCTTTCAGGCGGTCTTCGCGTTCTTTTTCGGTCTCCGGCGCTTTGATGCTGTCTGCAAGCATTTCGTATGCTTTGTCGAACGAGCCGGCGCAGATATAGTCCAAGAAGCGGTAACAGTAATCGCTTCCGCGCGTCACAATAGAGCACCCCGCGGTTAAAAACACGGTGCTCAGCATCATAACGGCGATGAGAAATGCGAAAAATCGTTTCATTTTTTACCTTGATCCTTAGAAATTTACCCCCCTGGTAAAGCAAACTATATTATACCAAAGTTGCGCCGGCGGGGAAGTGAATCCGATAAAAGTTAATAATCCTGCCACGATTCGCGACGCAAACGAGTGGATTGTGAAGAAAAAACATGTTCCTAAGCAAAGAAAGCAAATGGCAGAAAAACGGTGAATTTCGAGCGTAAATTAAAACGAATGACGAATTTGATCATTCGATGTCGAAAAAACTATCGTAATTTTTTACCCGTTTCTTGTCGTATGTTATACGTAAGCCTCCATAAACGGATGCAAAATTTTAATTTTAGGAGAAAGAACGATGCGTACTATTGTAAACCGAATTGGCAAAGACATGAAGGGATTGAATTTCGCACAAGACGAAGAAAAACCACTGAACTTTAAAAAAGCAACAAAGACGACCTTACAAAAGACGACCTTACAGGAGATGCTAGCGCTGCGAACAGACAAGGTTATCTCAAAGAGCGCAAACGCAGGCGACAGCAATCGCATTAGATCAAATAACATTCTAATCAGCGACATCACAGGAAACCGTGGACTTGTGTCACAAGGAAAAAAGCTGGGTAACGATAACGACACGAATTCAAGACCGCCCAAAAAGAAAGATCCTTATATCCCAATTAGTGTTGTTACCGGAAGCAGAGACATTACTACGGTCTCGCCGGAACTGCGCGCTTACTTGCTAAAGGGTTCGCCATCGGCAACGAACGCAATACCGGGTGAATATGCCGATGTGGCAAATGTACTGAATAAAGCCGGAGATACGATCAATTTCGATAACTGGGCAGATTTGACCGC
Organism: Eubacteriales bacterium; assembly: GCA_028703645.1. Lineage (GTDB taxonomy): Bacteria > Bacillota > Clostridia > Christensenellales > CAG-138 > UBA7703. Next base: position 2,927 of record JAQVML010000014.1, on the reverse strand, counting down.
AAAGCAGCAGTTGGCTGTCGTCCAAAGGGCCGGACTGTCGAACCAGGACAAACGGACATTGCTCAACACATCGTCCCACTATGTGGAGACCATTGCAAAAATTCAGGCTGTGTTCGCAAATCGATATCAGCTCGGCATTTCACTCGCGGATGCGCGCAACGTCGCAAAAGAGCTGTTTGATATTGCAAACGAGAAGGATGAAGCGTACACGCGAACCGGCAAGTATGAACAGGATGCGGTATTTGCACCGAAAGCGTTGCGGTGGTTGAAGGAGAAGGAGGATAAAATACTGGATAATCTTACAAAAAATGCAGGTGAAACTGAATGGGATACAGAGTATACTGGAGGAAATCCAGACTTGGCTGCAAGAGCGGCAAGAAGGGCATCTTATGCTGATATCGATCAAGCAGCTGCTAGTGAGCAGATTGAAGAATTGATTATGAATAATGTAGCAGAAGCGAAAAAAGTTGCGTTTATATCTGGTGCCAACAAGTTAATATCAGAACCAACGCTACTGTGGTCGTTTTATCAGAACATAAAAAAGGACGCTCCGATGGACTACAAAAATCCTGTAATCTGGAGCAAAGTCTTGCCAGGTCTTCCATATCCTGAAGAAGATCAAGTTTACAATGTTTTCGGAGTTGATATCAGCTCCTCGGATTTAGGCAACTTGAATTATGCACTGGTCGGAAAAACACTTGGAATCACAGAAGCATTGTTGCTACAGCAGGCAGGAGCTGCGCAGTTGCGGGATCACGGAGGGAAAGACCTTTATCATTCTGAAATCGAATCACTAAATAAGCGGGATGAAGATTTTGGTGATCAACCCGACGATCAAAAAACAATCAAAAACGGATTTGATATTTTCGACTTAATCTTTTGAGGTGTTTCATGAAAACGTGGAAAAAAGTAGTCATCGGGATTGTGATACTGGGTGTACTCGCTTTTACGGGGTATACTGCTTATATGATATTTAGGCCAAGTACGACTGACCTTGGCACATTGATTGAATATCACACAAAGGATGAGTTGACACACCTTTATTCGCAGAATAAGGAACTGCTCAACTCGGTTAGAGACAGCGTGCTTTCGAGCAAGAGCCTGCTTCGAGCATTGGATGAGAATAAAGAAGGCGACATTGATATTTCATTTCAAAGTGATAAGAAATACTTCTCTGATGAAGAATGGAATAACATCTTATCCGTTTTTGATAAATTTCATCCGTATATGATTTTAATGGAGCGCAAGGGTAGGCCGCTGATTTTCTACTTGGCCTTCGGGCATTTGAAACAAGGATCGACCACCTATGCAAACTATCTCTATTGGTTCCCAAACGAAGAGGAACGGGAGTACCACGAGGAACCCAGCGTGTTTCCCGATGGTGTCTTCACACATCTGGATGAAGGCTGGTATATAGTCGAAACAGCAGAGACACGATGAAGAGTCCTTGCGTGACAGCGAAATTTTGTGTGTCGTGAAGGTGTTTCATGAAAATTCAGAAAAAAATAATTCTCGGGGTAATTATTCTGTGTTTGATTGGAATCACTGCGTGCATTGCGGTAGATTTATCTTCAAATCCAAAGTCAATTATCCCAACTAGATCTGTTGAATACCAAACCAAAGAAGAGTTGACAGATCTCTATTGGCAAAACAAAACCGTATTAAACGCCGTCAAAGAAAGCGTGATTTCAAGCAAAAGCCTGCTTCGAGCACTCGATGAATACAACGAGGGCGATATCGCCATCAGCTATCAGAGTGACAAAGAATATTTTAACGATGAGGAATGGGAAAACATCGTTACCGTATTCGAGAAGCTACATCCAAGTATGTTGATGTTGGAACGAAAAGGGCACCCATTGGTTTTCTATCTCACATTTAAACATCTGAAACCGGGCTTAGATACGAAGGTCGTGTATCTCTACTGGTTCCCAAACGATGAAGAACGTGAATACCACGAGGAACCCAGTGTGTTTCCCGACGGTGTTTTCACACATCTGGATGAAGGCTGGTATATCGTCGAAGGAAGATACATTCGGTAAAACATGATCCGATGCAAGATAGGTCTTGCGCTGTGTGGGAAAAGATTTTCTTCTCCCTCACGGCGCTGTGTGATTGCTTCGTATTTTGGACAAAAAACAATCGGAATATTTTCGGATATAAGGTCAGCTCTTCGGATTTAGGCAATTTGAATTATGCACTGGTCGGAAAAGCACTTGGAATTCCAGAAACATTGTTGCTACAGCAGGCGGGAGCGGCCCAGTTGCGGGATCATGATAAGCAAGGATTTTTCGAATCACAATATAATTCCTTGCGAGATCGCAATTATGGTGATGAAGAACAAGATCAAGATATGATAATGATAGGATTCGATGTGTATAATTCGCTTTATTAAGGAGCAGGCATGAAAAAACGAAAAATTGCGATTATCTCAATTCTTGCATTAGGAATCATTGTTCTGGTGGCATACATCGCCACGGAGTTTTCAACAGGCCCACAATATATTATTCCAGCTAGTTCTGTCGAATATCAAACGAAAGAGGAATTGACAGATCTCTATTGGCAGAATAAAACGGTACTGAATGCCGTAAAAAACAGCGTGCTTTCGAACAAAGGGTTTCTGCAAGTGCTGATTGATCAAAAAGATGGGGATGCCGGGATTTTGACGGAGGTAAATAAGGATTTGTTTACTGACGAGGAATGGGAAAATATCGTCTCGGTCTTCGAGAATCTTCACCCGTATATGATCATGGTGGAACGCAAAGGTAGACCGGTGAGGTTTTACATCAACTTTGATTCGTTACAACTTGACACAGGTTCCAAACGAACATCGCTTTACTGGTTTACGGATAAAGAAGAAATCGAGTATCAAAAAGAACATTCTCTTGCAGATAGCGTTGAATACACGCATCTGGACGGGAACTGGTATA
>JAQVML010000392.1 GCA_028703645.1 Eubacteriales bacterium | reverse complement strand
AAAGCTTCAGCGACAAGACCGCCGAGCAATTCATTGAGGCGCTTGGCGTAACCTCGATTCCGGAACTGTATGCGCTGGACAAAGAGCAGCTTGTTGCTCTCGATCGCTTCGGCGAAAAAAAGGCGCAAAACCTGCTGGACGCGATCGAAAAGAGCAAGACGAGGCCTCTTGGCGCGTTTCTCTTCGCGCTCGGCATTCCAAACGTCGGCAACAAGACCGCGAAGGATCTCGCCAAACGATTTGGAACGCTGTCGGCGGTGCGCACGGCGAGCCGTGAGGAGCTACTCGCGATCCCCGATGTTGGCGGCATTGTCGCGGAAAGCATCCTCTCGTTCTTTGGAGACCCCAACATCGCGTCTCAGATCGATCAGTTGCTTGCCTACGGCGTTTCCCCGCAGAGCGAGCAGGCGGCGAACACTGCTTCCCCCATCGCGGGCAAAACCATCGTCGTGACAGGCACGCTGCCGACGCTGGGCCGCAGAGAGGCGGAAGCGCTCATTGAGCAAAACGGCGCAAAGGCCGCGGGCAGCGTCAGCAAAAAGACCGACTATGTGCTCTACGGCGAGAGCGCGGGCAGCAAGCTCGACAAAGCGCGCGAGCTCGGCGTGCCGCTCTTAACCGAGACAGAGTTCCTTGCGCTGATCGGTGAAACGCCGCGCGAAGAGAGCGCCGTTACATTATTCTAAGTAACCAATTTAGAGCTCATCGCATGCTTGATTAGACTTGACTGTCCGGGAACGGGCAATTCCGTTTTTGTGGAAGTTGGTGGTGGCGCGGGCGGATGACCCAAGCCAAATTTAAAAGCTGTCCGTGAAAGAAAATTCCTTCTGGACAAGCCCAATCATTGGAGAAAACGATACCTATGCTTAGATTAGGAAAACTCGACAACGACGATCTGGATCGTCTGGTACTCAAAAAATTCCGGCGCGTGCGTCCGGAGTCTCTTTCTTCGCCCACGATCGGGCAGGACTGCGCCGTGGTCGACCTCAATAGCGACCTGCTCGTGCTCAGTTGCGATCCCATCACCTCCGCGAGCGTCGCCCATCTTGGCAGACTCACCGTTCACGTGAGCTGCAACGACGCGGCAGCCGCCGGTGCGGAACCCGTTGGCCTGCTGGTCACGCTGCTCATGCCGCCAACCGGTACCATGGAGCAGATTTCCCGCATTGCAGACGATCTCTCCGCCGCGGCACAGCTCGCCAACGTCGATATTCTCGGTGGGCACACCGAGGTGACAGACGCGGTCACCCGCGCGGTGACAAACGCCACCGTGATCGCGCGGCAATCCCGCAGCCAAGCTCTGCGCGGCATGCGTCCCGGCGATGACATTGTGATGACGAAGTGGGCCGCCGTGGAAGGAACGACGATTCTCGCGGAAGACTTCGCGCCTCGTCTTTCTTCTGTTCCGGCAGAACTGCTAAGCGCGGCGCGATCTCTTTCCGGTAAGCTCAGCATCGTTGCCGAGAGCCGAATCGCAATGCAGTTTGGAGCCACCGCCATGCACGACGTAACCGAAGGCGGCGTTCTTGGCGCAAGTTGGGAACTTGGCTTTGCCAACGCCTGCTCAGTTTCAATCGATACCGCCAAGATTCCCGTTCGGGAGGAAACGCGCGCGCTCTGCGAGGCGCTGTCTCTCGATCCGCTCCGCCTCATCGGTAGCGGAAGTCTGCTCATCGCCTGTAAAAACGGCGTTCGTCTCTGCGAAGCGCTACAAAGAGAAGGTATTTCCGTCGCAATCATCGGCCACGCAATCGAGGGCAAAACAAGCTTTGTCGATGGCGCAACGCTGAGCGAGCCGCACGCGGACGAGCTCTACCGGCTCTATTCGCGCGAATAAGCACGCAAGCAAACACGCACAAAACGAGCCGAATAACAGCGAAATACAGCATGTTGCGATTCTGTTCATTCTTAACGCTTGTGTGAAGCTTCTTCACATGCTATAATTTATAATTGCGACTTGGGGGTAACAAAAGATGTACAGCATGACAGGTTACGGCAAAGGAAGCGCAGTCACGGACGGGCGCGAGATGACGGTTGAGCTCAAGAGCGTCAACCACCGCTACCTTGATGTTGGGATGCGTCTGCCCCGCCACCTCTCGTTTTTAGAAGATCCGATCCGTTCCGCGCTGTCCTCGCGGCTTTCGCGCGGACATGTGGACGTGTTTGTCAACTATCGCAATTTGCGCAGCGACGCAAGAAGCGTGGAGATCGATGTGCCTCTGTTGACGGCGTTTGTCGCCGCGGCAAGACAGGCAAACGAAACCCTCGCGCTGCGGGACGATCTATCCCTCACCGCCGCGCTTCGCCTGCCGGACGTCTCCAATGTTCGCGAGGCGGACGAGGACAACGACGCGCTCTTAACGCTGCTGAGCGGAGCAATCTCCGGCGCGATCGATAATCTTCTTGTCATGCGCAAACAGGAAGGCGAGCGCCTCGGCGTTTACCTGAGCAATTGCGCGGACACCGTGGAATCCCTCACCAACCAGATTGCGGTGCGCGCACCCATCGTGGTGGAAGAATACCGCGTCAAGCTCGACGAGCGTATTACGACTCTGCTCGGCAACGTGGAAGTCGACCGCGCGCGTCTCGCGACCGAGGTTGCGCTCTTTGCGGACAAGGCGAGCATCGACGAGGAAATCTCCCGTCTGCACAGCCATATCGC
>JAQVML010000391.1 GCA_028703645.1 Eubacteriales bacterium | reverse complement strand
CGGTGCACTACAACTACAACGGCGAGCTGCCGGGCAAGGCGGATATTCGCCTGAATATCGGCGCGGCGCAGGCGGGCAAGACGCTCTACTACTATCTGCTGAACGACGATAAGACCATGACGTTCCAACAGACGGCGGTGGTGGACAGCACCGGCTGGGCAACCGTTTCCCAGACGCATTGCTCGGACTATGTGTTCCTCAACCGCGACATCAACGCAGCCAGCGCGTCGCCTTCACTCTCGCCGGAGATTTCCGCTTCTCCGCTGCCTTCACCGACCGTTTCACCGGAGGTAAAATCCGGCGGTCTCGGTTCGGATGGCTGGTTTATTGCGGCGATCATTCTCATCGCGGTAGCGCTGATCGTTGGCGGCATCTGGCTCTATACCAAGAACAAGGAAGAGCGGATGAGCGACGATAACGACGACGATATGGACGACAACAATCTGTTCTAAGAAAGTTTCTGAAAACAGACGATCAAAAACAAAAACAGCCCGCTTCGGATGCTTGCCGGAGCGGGTTGTGCGTTTCGTTCTGCTTGTGTGCGACAACGGCGATTGTACGTTGGCGACAACAAAGCGTATAATAAACGTGGCTTGAAAACCAATCGAACCGATTTCAGGCGAAAAGAGGCAGGATAAATGCAAAAGACGATCAGTCCGGAATTGACTGAAAAACTGCTGAAAATGCAGCGGGATGAACTGACCGGAAGCTTGCTTTACGGCAAGATTGCCGCGCGCCAGAAGAACGAGAATAACAAGCGTGTCTTTGCGGAAATCTCCCGCGCGGAACAGGGGCATTACGAAACCTGGCGCGCGTATACCGGGCGCGATGTTGCGCCGGATCGAATGAAGATTGCGCTGTTTTCCGTGCTCAGCCGCGTGCTTGGCATTACTTTTACGATCAAGTTTTTCGAAAAAGGGGAAGACCTCGGGCTAAAAGATCTCCGTACCATCGAGCAAGAGCTGCCCGAAGCGCGGCAGGTGATGGCGGACGAAGAGGCGCACGAGACGAAGCTGATGTCCATGATCGACGAAGAGCGGCTGCACTATGTCGGCTCCGTCGTGCTGGGCCTCAACGACGCGCTCGTGGAGTTGACGGGCACCATCGCGGGGCTTACCTTCGCGCTGGCGAACAACAGGCTGGTTGCGCTCTCCGGCATCATTACGGGCGTTGCGGCGACGTTGTCCATGGCGGCCTCCAACTATCTGGCGCAGCGCGCGGATGGAAACAGCAACGCGATCAAATCCAGCGTGTATACGGGCATCGCTTATCTGCTGACGGTCATCGCGATTGTGCTGCCCTATCTGCTGTTGCCCAACCAAATGTATCTGCTCGCGTTCATCATCATGATCGCGGTCGTGGTGTTGATCATACTATCGTTTAACTATTATGTCTCCGTGGCGCAGGGTTTGCCGTTTTGGAAGCGCTTTGGCGAGATGGTGGTCATCAGCCTCGGCGTCGCCGCGCTGTCGTTTGCCATCGGCCTTGCGGCAAAGGCGATCCTTGGGGTCAATGTTGGGTGAAGCGAGTTTCATCCAATGATAGGATTCGTCTCGTGAATCACAAAGCCCGTCGCGCATCGCGCGACGGGCTTTGTATAACGTTCTTTTACAGGCTATCTCCGAAATCCTTGCGGAATTTTGCGACCAACTGCTCCTGCCAGTCTCCGATAGGCTCCAGACGACCGAAGAAGAAGCGGAGCGTCTTCGGCTCTTCCACAAAGTTCAGTCCGCCGACGAGTTCGCGGTTTTCATACAGCCAGCAGATACGGTCCACCGCGTAGAGCACCTGACTCATCGTAAACACGCGCCTTGGCATCGCGAGGCGCAATAGTTCCATGCTCGCGATGGGTTCCGTTCCGTCCGGCTCGCGTTGCTCAGAGAGCGTTCCGCGCTCCATACCGCGCACGCCACCCGCGATATAGACCGCCGCTGCAAGCGCCGCCGCGGGGTACTGGTGATCGTCCACATGCGAGAGAAATTTTCTCGCGTTGATGTGGCAGCCGAGGCCGCCCGCCGGGGTGACGACCGGCACGCCGCGCTTCATCAGCTCCGCCGCCATAAACTCAATGAACTGCGGCCCTTGCGAAATCACGGTTTCGTCCATGGTCTCCTCAAGACCGACGGTCATCGCCTCCATCTCGCGCACGCTCATGCCGCCATAGGTTAAGAACCCCTCAAACAGCGGGATAAAGTCCTTCATGCGCTCGTAATAGGAGCGCTCGTTCATCGCGATGCCGCCGCCGCGTGCAAAGCCGAGCTTGCGCGCGGAGAAGTAGATGATGTCCGCGTTGTCGCAAACGGCGCGCGTGATCTCGCGGATGGACATGTCCTTGCAGGCGTCTTCGCGCGTCTTGATGAAATAAAGGTTATCTTGAAGCAGACTCGCATCCAGCACGACCGGGATTCCGTTATCGTGGGCGAGTTTTGCCGTCTGCGTCATGTTTTCCAGTGAGACGGGTTGTCCGCCGATGAGGTTTGTGCCCGCCTCAATGCGAACGAACGCAACATTCTCTTTGCCGTTTCGGGCAATGCATTCGCGGAGCTTGTCGAGGTCGATGTTGCCCTTGAATAATAGATCGCTCTCCGGCACGAGGCCCGCATCCGAAACCAACTCTTCCACGCGACCGCCAACACGCGTAATATGCGCTTTTGCGGTGGTGAAG
>JAQVML010000390.1 GCA_028703645.1 Eubacteriales bacterium | reverse complement strand
CGCCGAGTGGGGCGTAAAAAGCGTTCCGCTGACACTGACCCTGGGCGAAGATTCCTATGTGGACGACGAAAATCTGGATCTGCCGGACTTCATGGTGAGCATGAAAGCCTGTAAAGCGCGCATCGGCTCCGCGGCGCCCGCGCCGGGACAGTATGCCGAGGCGTTTGGCAAGGACGATGCATTTGCCGTCACGCTCTCCAGCAGCCTCTCCGGCTCCTATGCCAGCGCAATGTCCGGCAAAGAGATTGCGGAAGAAGCGGGCGCAAACGTGCATGTGTTTGATTCGCGCAGCGCGGCCGCGGGCGAGGTGCTCTTGATCCTCAAAATCCGTAAGCTGATTCACGAAGGATTGGAAAAGTCCGAAATCATCCAGAAAATCGAGAGTTTCATCAAGGATATGAGCACGTTTTTCGTGCTGGATAACATCGACAACCTCTACAAGAACGGTCGGCTCAATCGCATTACCGCAACGCTGATCTCCACGCTGCACATCCGTCCCATCATGGGCGCGGATCGGGAGGGAAACATCTCTCTCGTTTCGCATGTGCAGGGCTGGAAGCAGGTGGTCAAAAAGCTTGCCGACACCATTGAGCACGTTGGGCGCGACACGACAGGCCAAAGCCTCGTAATCACCCATTGCAATAACCCAACGCTTGCAGAGGCGCTGAAGGCAGAGGTCGAGCGGCGCTACCGCTTCTCCGAGGTTCTGGTGCTGCCGACGCGCGGGCTCAGCTCGCTCTACGCCAACGAAAAAGGCGTGATCATGTCGTTTTAACGCTGGTTGACAAATTCTGCGTTCGGCAAAATGAGATTGAACGCTTTCGATCGAACGATCCAAGCATCCATCAAAAAAACACCACGGAGGTAATGCATGCAACCATATGTCCTGACCTGCTGCTCCACAGCCGATCTCTCGAAGGAATACTTTGACGAAAGAAAGATCCCCTATGTCTGCTTCCACTTCACAATGGATGGCGTGGAGTATTTTGATGATTTGGGCCAGAGCATGCCGTTTGAAGAGTTCTATACGCGCATTGCCGCGGGCTCCATGCCCACGACCTCGCTAGTGAATACCGAACAGTTCATTGCGTTCTTTGAGCCGTTTTTGAAAGAGGGCAAGGATATCCTGCATCTGACCTTCTCCTCCGGCCTCTCCGGCACCTATGCCAGCGCAATTCTCGCGCGGGACGAACTCAAGGAGCGCTATCCTGAGCGGCAACTGATCGTGGTCGATTCCCTCGGCGCATCCTCCGGCTATGGTCTCATGGTCGATACCCTCGCGGATATGCGGGATAACGGCGTTTCGCTCGCAGACACCGCAGTATGGATTGAGGAACACAAGCTCAACATGCATCATTGGTTCTTCTCCACCGATCTGACGCACTATAAGCGCGGCGGACGCATTTCGCAGGCCGCGTTTGTGGTGGGTTCCATCCTCGGCATCAACCCGTTGATGAATATGGACGCGGGCGGTCACCTGACCCCGCGCTTTAAGATCAACGGCAAAAAGCGCGTGATGCGCGAGATCGTCAAGCAGATGGAGCTGCACGCGGAGAACGGCCTGAATTACGACAAGAAGTGCTTCATCTCCAACTCCGCCTGTTTGGAAGATGCAAAGACCGTCGCAGCCCTTGTGGAACAGACATTCCCCAAGCTCAACGGCAAGGTGTTGATCAACAGCGTCGGCACCGTGGTGGGTTCCCATACCGGCCCGGGCACGGTTGCGCTCTTCTTCTGGGGCGATTCCAGAAAAAACACCTAATGAAGACGGTTTCTCGCTCCCGCTCACGCGGGAGTTCAGGCCGTCGAAAAACTAGTTTTCCGACGGGATAACCACGTTTTGCCTCTCGCCCTCCGGGTTCCCGAGCGGCAAAACGCACAGAGAAATCGCCCATTCCGGGCGTTCCGTTGCGTCGGATCAACCGACGCAGCCGGAATTTACGGGTTAAGGGTTACGACCCTTAACAATCCCAAAGACTTTTTTGACAGACTGCGCTCCCGCTCACGCGGGAGCTTTTTTATGTCCAAAAACAACTTAACAAGTTACTTATTATTCCCTATTATTCCTTATATTGGAACAATCGGATTTAAATCCAAAGCAAACGAAACGGAGATATCCCTATGCAGGAAACGTATTACACTGTAGAACAGATTGCCCAGATGCTGCATATACACCCGAAGACCGTCCAGCGTTATATCCGCGAAGGAAAGCTCCGCGCGGTGAAGGTCGGCAAAGGCTGGCGCGTCGGCGGGCACGACCTGAGCGTATTTACCGAAGGCGAGGCCGCGGAGCGCGGCGAAACGCCGACGGCAGTCGTTTCCTGCGTTGTGGATGTGTTTGCTGCGAACCAGGCTGTCGCCATTCGCATCGTAAACACCCTCACCGCGGGGCTCAACAGCAAGCCAGCGGGCTACGGGCAATGCAGCATGCAAACGCAGTATATTCCGCAGGAGCGAACGCTTCGCGTTACGCTCTACGGCGGCGCGCGCGTAACCGCCGCCATGCTGGACGCCATCGCGGCGCTGACGGAAGAGCCCGAAGAAAACGCATGACCGACGAAAGGACGGAAGTATGACGACAAGCAGCGTATATAAATCCCCGGAAAAGAGAGATCGTTTCCGCGCCGTTTACGACAGTTTTCTCAGCGCGATGCCGTTTGCGCGGCGC
>JAQVML010000389.1 GCA_028703645.1 Eubacteriales bacterium | reverse complement strand
CGGCAAAGAGTGCAACCAGCGTGGCAATCACGCCAACAATGTCCCATTCCTGCATATGCTTCTCCTAGTACCAACTTGGTCGCAGAAAACTGGTCCATGCGCCAAATCGGTCGGTCGTGTGTTTCACAAAGTTCCAGCCGCGCCTGCGCGTCAGCTTTGTGATCTGGCAGCCGTATGCTCCGCCCATCCATTCAACCGCGAATCCGCCTCCGGCATAGAGTCCGATATGCCCGCTTTTATGCAGCAAATCTGCGGACAGAAGTTCCTCCTGCGCAATCGTTCGCGTCGAACCGCTTGATGCAAACCCGTCCGCGGACAGATCAAACTTGGGTTTGACAACGCCCGCGTGCCGCAGCAGTCCCACCACGCCGCCGGAGCAGTCCGCACCGGTGATCGCTGGGTTTTCTTCCACCGCGCGTTCCATCATCTCCCTGCGTCCGCCGTCGTAAAACTCCGGCTGGCGCCTTGCGCCGCTCGCGATTCGCGAAAGACTGATCACGTTTGGCGTAAGGTCTGTGTTGTAGAGGTTTCCGCCGCGAATGTATAGGCTCGTCGGATATTCCCTCGTCTGCGTCGCGTCATAGGCAAACGTCAGTGCGTCCAGCACGATGCTTTTGCGAATTTTGCTTGCTCCGTCCAGTGATTGCAGTATTGCGGCCGCCGCCGAATCTCCAATCTGCGCGGGAATGCTCGCGCGTTCGACCGGTATCCTCTCCGGCATCTCTTCCGGAAACAGCGCGGCATAGGTCAGCGGGCCTACGACTCCATCCGCGGTCAGGCCGATTCTCGCTTGAAACGCAAATACTGCCTTAAGCGTGTCTCTGCCAAATGTGCTGCTCCGCAGCTGTGTCACTCGCGCATCGTAGCAATTAAGCGCGAGCAGCCGTTGCTTCACCCGCATGACGTCCTCGCCCGCGCTGCCGTAGCGCAGCGTTCTTGTTAGTGGCATGGCGCGCCTCCGCAAACGCTATCCTTCCCGAAGGATTCGCTTCGTAAGACTTTTTGCGCAACCATGCCGCGCTCGCCAACGCAAAGAGCGGCAAAACTCCATAAAAAAACTGGCATCGATCTCCTCTTCCGGGGTATCCGATACCAGTTTGCATGAAATTTTCTCAAAAGATTATAAGAATTCTGGAAAACGTGAATTATAAGAACGCAGAAGACGTTTTTTGGTTACTCTGCGTTGAGATCATATCGAAAGATGCAGTGCTCCGCGCGCGCTCCGTCGCGATAGAGTCCGCTGTAGCTCGCGGGTACGCATGTTTCAAGCAACTCGCCACCTAGGTGTTCCAGCGTCTTTCTGGATGCAATATTGTCTTTATCGCAGGTGATGATGAGATACGGCATTTGGTGCGCGCACGCAATTTGAAACACGAGCTTGCAAGCCTTGCCCGCATACCCGTTTCCGCGAAACGCCTCGATCACGTTATAGCCGATGTTGCCGCCATAATAGGTGTTTCTCACGTAACCCATCCGCAAATCGATCTCGCCGACCTTTGTTCCGTCGCTAAGGCGTATCATATCAAAATCATAGCTCGGCACAAATCCCTTTTTCTCGTCTGCGGCGGACGTTTCGCGAATGCGCAACGTGATTTCGCCATCCGACGGCATCTGCATTTGCGCATTGGGTCGATCGTCTATCGCGGGATCATCGCCCTCTTCCCAATCCTTGCAAACGTCAATCCAAGCCAGCGCATGGCTGAAGCGAAACAGCTCGTCGCAAGTGACTTCAATCGCGCTGTTTGAACTGCCACAGGCGGGAAACACCGTGGCAAATCGCTTGAGCGAATCGTCCAGATAGACCGGCGTGCCTTCCGGCAAAGCGAACGGGCAAACGCCGCCGACCGCGCTGCCGGTCATGCGCTCCACCTCGTCCGGCGCGAGCATTTTCGCCTTTGTTCCGAACTGATCTTTAAACTTTCGGTTGTCCACGCGCGCGTCGCCAGCGGTAACGACGAGCACGCATCCTTCGCCAAGCGCAAACGACAACGTTTTTGCAATTCGCGCCGGACGAACACCCAGCGTTTGCGCGGCGAGTTCAACCGTTGCGGAGCTGGTTTCAAACTCCCAAACCCGCTGCTCCATGTCCATCGAACGGAAATATTCCTTCACCCGGGTAATCGACACTTTGTTGTTCCATCCATATTCTCAAACAATCGCGTAAGCGATTTGCTCGTTTGATCGAGTCAATTAAAAATCGGCGTTTTGTCTATCTTAAAGACTTCCACGCCGATTTTCAACCCTAAATTCTATTTTTGATCAGTTTTCTTGCGTCAGGCAGTGGGCAACGCAAATTTCTCCGAGTAAGCTTTCACGTGTGCCGTGAATTCCTCGTTGCCGTCCGCGGCTTTGACCGATTGCAGATAGCTGTGCATATCAAACGATTCGTTTTGGGTTTGAATCATCGTCGCCGCGATATTGGAGCAATGGTCGGATACGCGCTCCATATTGGTCAATAGATCGGATAGGACAAATCCAAGCTCGATCGTACAGGTTCCCTCTCTCAAGCGCAGTACATGGCGTGCGCGAATATCCGCCTCAATCGCGTCGATGACTTCTTCCAGCGGCTCCACCAAGCGCGCCTCTTCGAGATTTTCGTTCAAGAACGCATCGACGGCATTGTTCAAAATCTCGACCAACGCGCTGCTGAACACACGAATTTCCGCTTT
>JAQVML010000388.1 GCA_028703645.1 Eubacteriales bacterium | reverse complement strand
GTAATCTTGCTGCGCCGGACGTTGCTCAGCGCAAGACGAAAATAAAAGAATTTACGCATGCTGTTCGCCTCCCGTCCGATGAAGGCAACCGGATTGATCGAGCTTACGCAATGTCGCCACCTCCTAAAATGGAGAGGGTAGCGATGATACGGTCGAAAAACGCGCGGTTGTTTTCATCCCCGCGGTACAGCTGCGAAAACAGCGCGCCGTCGGAGATAAAGAGCACGCGGGAAGCATAGCTCGCCGCCATCGCGCTGTGCGTGACCATGACGATCGTCTTGCCGATCTGGTGCAGATCCGTCAACTGTCCCAACAGACTCGCGGAAGCTTTGCTATCCAGCGCGCCCGTGGGTTCGTCGGCCAGCAGGATGCGCGGGTCGGTGATCACCGCGCGGGCGATTGCCGCGCGCTGCTTTTCGCCGCCGGACACCTCAAAGGGGTACTTGTTCAACAGCTGCGTAATGCCAAGCTGCCGTGCGATTGGAAGCAGACGCTCCTCCATCTCGCGCAGAGGCGTTTGCATCAGCACGAGCGGCAGCAGGATATTATCCTTGATCGAGAACGTATCGAGCAGGTTGAAATCCTGAAAGACGAATCCCAGATGCTTTCTGCGAAACTCCGACAGATCGCGATCGGCAATCGAGGAAAAGCTGACGCCGTCGAGAAGCACATCGCCCGTGGTGGGTTTATCCAGCGAGGCAAGGATGTTGAGCAGCGTGGTTTTACCGCTGCCGCTGGCACCCATGATGGCGACGAATTCGCCCTCGATCACCTCGAAGTTTACGTTTTTCAGCGCGATGCACTGCCGCATGCCCAGTTTCGTATTGTAGACTTTTCCCAGTCCTTTAACCTGGAGAAGAGACATGGAATGATCCTCCGTTTTTTCGTTTGATGCAGCTATTGTACGAAAAAAGCCTGTCGGCAAGCCATCGAATCCTCTTACAAATCCTGTGCCCTACCTTACGATTTTGTCACATACGATTGCTCGCTACATCTGGGCAAACTCGTCGTAAACCGGAAAATGCAGCATAACCTTCGTACCAATGCCCAACTCGGACGTAACGCTGATGCGAATGCCCAGCGCGTCCGCCGTTCGCTTGACAAGGTAGAGGCCAATGCCGCTGGCGCGCGTATCCATGCGCCCGTTGTAGCCCGTATATCCTTTTTCAAAGATGCGCGGCAAATCCTCTTTGCGAATGCCGATGCCGCTGTCCTCCACCACAAGGTCGCCCGCTTCCATATAGATGCGCACCCCGCCCGTATGGGTGTATTTCACGCTGTTGGATAGCAGTTGGCAAAGGATGAACTCCAGCCACATGCGGTCGCACGGAACATCTTTGGCGAGGGGCTCCACCCGCGCGGATAGCTTGCTATAGATGAATAAAAGCGAATACTTCTTGACTGCCGCGTGGGCGATTTCGTTGAGATCGCAGCGCTCAATGACGAGATCGCTCTGAATATCGCCAAGCTTGACAAACTTGAGCGCAAGATCGGCATATTGATCCACCTTGAACAGTTCCTGCCGCAAGAGCGGGGTCTGCTCGTCCCGTTTTGCGTCTAAAAGCAGGCGCATCGCGGAGATCGGCGTTTTTATCTGATGCACCCAGAGCGTGTAATACTCCCTCTGTTCCTCCTGCTGGCGAAGGTTCTCCATCTTGAGCCGTTCATTTTCCTGCGTCAGCGCGCGAATCAACGCGTCGTAATCGCGGCTTAAGGCATCGATCGGCTCCGGCAGCTCGCGCGGAAGCAGCTCGGTTCGCGTGCGAATCAGCGACATTCCCTTGCGCGCCCTGCGATAGCGCGCGCCATCGCCCAGCAAAATACAGAAGAACGCAAAACTGATGATGATGCACGTGTAGCGCACATAGATCATCTCCTGCTGCGCAAGATACCCAAGCAGCAGAATCGTCAGCAGGCTGAGCACGTAAAGCAGCAGCACCGCCCGTCGGGAGTTGAAATAGTCCAATAATTTACGCATACAACGCCTGCTCCCTTTTGCGTTAAAAACGCTTCGTTCCGCTAAACTTCAATCGAATACCCCTGGCCCTTGTGCGTTTTCACGCAGTCGCCCAGCCCCGCTTCCGAGAGCGTTTTGCGAAGCCTTGTCACGTTGACGCTGAGCGTATTGTCGTCCACAAACTCGTCGCTGTCCCAAAGCTTGAGCATCAGCTCTTCGCGGCTGACGATCGCGCCGCGCTTTTCCAGCAGCGCCTGCAAAATCCGGCTTTCGTTCTTCGTCAACTCCCGTTTGGTTCCGTTGAACAGCAAGCTGGAGGAAGCCGCGTCAAACTCCGCGCCGAGAAAATGAAGCGCCGCCGCGGTTTCATAATCGTACGCGCGGCGCAGCATCGCCTGCACCTTCGCGATCAGCAGCTCGGTCGCGACCGGCTTTGCGAGATAGTCGTCCCCGCCCATGTTAACCGCCATGACCACATCCGCCGTGTCCGCGCGGGAAGAGAGGAACACAATCGGCACCTTCGAGCTTCTGCGGATGCGCTCACACCAATAATAACCGTTGTAATAGGGCAGCGAGATATCCATAATGACCAGCTGCGCCGCGGAAGCGAAAAACTCCTCGTCGATATGGTCAAACGCACTGGCAATCACGGCGTCAAAGCCCCAACTGCGCAAGCTCTTTGCAATCTCGTTTGCGATGATCTCGTCGTCCTCAA
>JAQVML010000387.1 GCA_028703645.1 Eubacteriales bacterium | reverse complement strand
AGCAGCTTTCGCGGCATGCCCAGCGAAACGACGCACTCCCGCATCGCACCGAGGTAGTCCCCCGGCTCCATCTCGACACGCTTGCCTTCCGCGCGCGCCTGATAGGCGACGGATGCAAGCGCGACCAGTTCCAGCTCCCGCGTAAACAGCGCGGCCTTGAGCACGCTCGTGCCCACGTCAAACGTGAGGATGCTGCCCTCCATATTGGGTCGATAGATTGTCCGTTGCGCTTGCATCATCGGTATTCACTCATCCGTTTCTCAAATTGTGTGTTTCGTTGCCTCACACTTCTTCTATTATAACCGTACCGCTTCCAACCGCCCACTCTCGCTGCTGCGTTTCGCGGCAAGGCAGACCGCCGCGCTATTTAGCCCCGCCTGCAGGTCGGAGTCCGGCTTGATGCCGTTCATGAGTCCCATATACTCCAACGCGAGCGCTTCATCTCCGCCAAAGTGCGAATGCGCACCGCTTTGGAACACATGCGTGACCGTCTCGGGCAGATCATAGCGGTCTTCTCGAATTTCACCCGTGTAAAAGTCAAACTCCACGCTCGCATCGGTGCCGATGAGGCGGCATCCGCGCCGCGCCGCACCCTTTTTGACCACAAAGTTTTGGTTATAGGAAACGATCGCCCCGCTCGGCAGCGTAAAGATTGCGCTGGCGCAATCCTCGTTGCCGGTATCGACGGCAAAGCAGCAGGCGTCTCCCGTAACTTCTTCCTTTAAGATATGCTTGACCACATAGCTCGACTCGCGGCAGGTGAAGTACTCCGCGCAGTCCGGGCAGTGGAGTCCCGCCGGTTTGTCTCCTTTATAATGCAGCTTCGCCGTGCGGGCAAACGCATCCACGGGAACTTCTCCGGTGAGGTAAGCGATATAGTCCACGTCGTGTGTGGCTTTCTGTAAAAATAACCCGCCGGTCTCGCCGGAATCGCGATACCAACTGTGATAATACACGCTGCCGTAGGGCACGTTGTTGATCGCCTGCACCATGGTGAGTTTGCCGAGAAGCCCGCGCTCCACAATGCGCTTCATCTCGCGCACAACCGGAGACACGCGAAGCGGAAAGGACACCACCGCGCGGTCGGTCTTGCCGAGAGCTGCGGCTTTCAGCAGTTCGTACTGCGCGTCGTTGATGCAGACCGGCTTTTCCAAATAGAGCGGAATCCCGCTTTCGAGCACCTTTACCGCAAGAGCCGCATGCAGCGAGCAGCGGGTTCCGATGAACACACCGTCCAGCGAGTCCATCTTTAATAGCGCTTCGGCGCTTTCTACATATATAGTACTAGCAAATCTCGGGTCGTCCGCCGTCTCAACGCGAATCTGCTCCGCGCGCGGGTCAACAATCGCGATCACGCGAATGTCCGCCTCGATTGCCGCAAACGCCTTCATCATCGTGCGCGAGCGAAGGCCGTATCCGATAAAGCCGATGTTCTTCGTCATATGATTTCTCTATCCTCTGCTTTCCACCAGTGTAGACGCGATGATTGTTCCATTCCTGTTGATTTAATAATATTAGCTTTTATTAGCAACTAATACCGTTATTATTCTAACACAAATTATGAATTAGTTAACTACTATTTTCGAAGTAATATTGACTTATATGATTTTATTTAGTATGATGCCTGTAGAAACAGGGCGGAAAAATGGCATTTATTCCTGCTCCAACACAATTTAACGCAGGTCAAAGACGATCTTTCACCGAAATTATACTGAAAAACGGATCAGCCATAAACAACTAATATTAACTAATATATTTTAGGGGGCCTATTGATGGATCGAAACGGCTCGCCCTCACGAGCAATCGGCAAGCGCAGGGCAAGCGCAAACAACTCACCGCTTCGCGCTTCATTCTTCACCCGCATGTATCGTTATATGAAGAAGTATTGGTTTCTTTATATGCTGGTACTGCCGGGGCTTTGTTTTCTGCTTGTTTTTGAATACGCACCGATGTACGGCATTACGCTTGCATTCAAAGACTACTCTCCCCGACTCGGCGTGCTAGGCAGTCCGTGGGTAGGACTCGATCATTTTCGAGAGATGATCGCGGACCCAAACTTCGTCCGCGCGTTTAAAAACACGCTGATCATCAACGTGTATAACCTTGTGTTCGGGTTCACCTTCTCCGTGTTCCTCGCGCTGATGATCAACGAAATGCGTATCAAGCGCCTCAAGAGCGTTGTGCAGACGGCGGTCTACCTGCCATACTTCCTCTCTTGGGTCATTTTCGCGGGTCTCGTACAAGTCTTTTTGGAGTATCCGTCCACGGCGGACCTCGGCGGCGTCGTCAATCAGGTCATCGTCAAGTTCGGCGGTGCTCCGATCGATTTCCTCAAGCGGCCGGAGCTGTTTCGCGGAATTCTGGTCATCTCCAACATCATCAAGACCTCCGGCTATTCCACAATCGTCTACCTCGCGGCGCTCGCCGGCATCAGCCCGACGCTGTATGAGAGCGCAGCCATCGACGGCGCAAACCGCAAGGATATGCTGTTTCATATTACGATTCCGCGCATCATGCCGTCCATCGCCATCATGTTGATTCTCCAGTTGGCGGGACTGTTCGTGAGTAACTTTGATCAGGTGTACAACCTCTACAACAACTACGTGCTCTCCACGGGCGATGTACTCTCTACCTATATCTATCGCATCAGCCTCGGCGGAAGCGGAACAAACTT
>JAQVML010000013.1 GCA_028703645.1 Eubacteriales bacterium | reverse complement strand
CGAGCGATTTTCCGGCGACCAGGTTACAAAGCGGGGGGCTTTGTGCTCGCCAAGACGCGCGTAGCTCGCGTCCACCGGGTTGAGAAACGCGGTGATTTCGCAGATGTGATCCATCAATCCCGCCATAAATGCGTTTCGCGCGTCCTCTGTGCGCGGGTTTCCCAGCGAAAGGTTTATGTGCATGCCGTTTCCGCTCTCCTGCGGCAGCGGCTTTGGCGAAAAGTCCGCCCAAAGTCCGTTGCGCATCGCAACCGTGCGCACCACGGAGGGGAAGGTAATCGCGTTGTCGGCGGCGCTGAGCGCGTCGCCATAGCGAAAGTCAATCTCGTTTTGCCCCGGGCCGTCCTCGTGATGTGAACTCTCGGCTCGGATGCCCATTTCACACAACGTCAGGCAGATTTCGCGGCGGACATTCTCGCCGCGATCGAGCGGGGCGATGTCCATATACTTCGCATTGTCGTAGGGAATATTCGTCGCGTTTCCGTCCGCATCCAGCCGGAAGAGATAAAACTCAAACTCCGTGCCGAAGTTGACGCTTACGCCTTCGCGTTGCGCGTCCGCGATCGCCTTTTTTAAAACATTGCGCGTATCCTGCGGAAACAGCGTGCCATCGGAACTGCGGATATCCGCAAAGAGCCGCACCACGCGCCCGTGGCTGGGACGCCAAGGCAGCACCGTGAGCGTCTCGCTGTCCGGAAAGAGCAGCAAGTCCGAGTGTGCTTCATCTCCAAAGCCGCGAATGGCGGAGGCGTCAATCGAGATTCCGTCCGAAAACGCGCGGGAAAGCTCCTCCGGCATGATGGAGATATTCTTCGGCACGCCGAACACATCGCAAAACGCAAGGCGAATGAACTTCACATCCTCCGCTGCGCAATAATCGGCAATCTCTTGTGCGGTGTACATCATTTCCGCGCACATCCTCTCCTATAATAAATAGAACAAACGAACCGCATCCCGCGGTCGGGTCTTTGCGTCGGGTTGCTTTTTCTGCGAGCTTGTTGGGAATTGGCAAAAAGCATACCCACTCATTTTAGTTTAGCACAACATCCGGCTATATCCGAGTGATTTTGGCGAAATGCGCAAGTTCATGCGCTTTTTCCGTCCATTTGCCGTGCGCCGGTTTTTCGCAAAAAGCGCCCAAGCCCGGGCAAAATTTTTCCCGAACCGAACGCCTTTGTTCCTGCGAGTATACATAATATAGGATTTCCTGTCAAGAATATCGTGAATGATATATACTTAAAAGCTGCAAAAAAAAGGGCATTCATTATTTTTTGGCGACTACGTGCAGAATTGAAGTCGTTTTGCGCAACATATGGCAGGAATTCCTGCAAAATTTTTAGGTTGACAAGCGATACCCTGCGCTGTATACTATCCGCATATTATTTTTACGGCAAAGGCGCCGCGGAAGTACCGCTGTGTCGTTGCCTCTTTTTATAGGTAACATCGCCGGAAAAACGGCAAACAGCGCGAAAGTAAGCGGTATTTCGGGGCGGGCTGAGCCGGGAGCGATTTTGATTAAAATAAGGGTATAGGAAAGGGTATAGGAGGAAAATTGACCATGAGTACGGTTTCGGAATCATTCGGCAGTAAGGTGTTCAACGATGCGGTCATGAAGGCGCGTCTACCCAAGGACACATATAAGGCAATGCAGACCGCGATTCGCGAGGGCAAGAGACTGGATCTCTCCGTTGCGAATGTGGTTGCCAACGCCATGAAAGATTGGGCGATTGAAAAAGGCGCAACGCACTATACCCACTGGTTCCAGCCGCTGACCGGCATTACGGCGGAAAAGCACGACAGCTTCATCTCGCCCATGCCTGGAGGCAGCATCACCATGGAGTTCTCCGGCAAAGAGCTTGTTCAGGGCGAGCCGGATGCGTCCAGCTTCCCCTCCGGCGGCCTTCGCGCAACGTTTGAAGCGCGCGGCTATACCGCATGGGACCCCACCAGCTACGCCTTCATCAAAGAAAAGGTGCTCTGCATCCCGACCGCGTTCTGCTCTTACGGCGGTGAAGCGCTGGATAAGAAAACCCCGCTTCTGCGCGCCATGCAGGCGATCGACCGTCAGGCGATCCGCATCCTCAAGCTCTTTGGCAACGATAGCGTCAAGCACGTGACCACCACGGTCGGCAACGAGCAGGAATATTTCCTCGTCGACAAAGAGGACTTTGACAGCCGTCCCGACCTGCTCTTCACGGGCCGCACCCTCTTTGGCGCACGCGCTCCGAAAGGACAGGAGCTGGAAGATCATTACTTCGGTTCTATCAAACCGCGCGTACAAGCCTTTATGGAAGACCTGAACGATGAACTTTGGGAGCTTGGCGTACTTGCCAAGACCGAGCATAACGAAGTTGCGCCCGCGCAGCACGAGCTCGCCCCGATTTTCTCGACGACGAATATCGCGGCAGACCACAACCAGCTGACCATGGAAATCATGCAGCGAGTGGCCAAAAAGCACGGACTCGTCTGCCTGCTGCATGAGAAACCCTTTGAAGGGGTCAACGGTAGCGGCAAACACAACAACTGGTCCATTTCGACGGACTCCGGCGTGAACCTGTTGGAGCCAGGGGAAACGCCTTTTGAGAACGCGCAGTTCCTTCTCTTCCTCTGCGCGGTTATCCAGGCGGTGGATGATTATCAGGACCTGCTTCGCATTTCGGTGGCGAGCGCAGGAAATGACCACCGCCTCGGGGCGAACGAGGCCCCGCCGGCAATCGTCTCCATCTTCCTCGGCGACGAGCTCAGTGGAATTCTGGAGGCGATTGACTCCGGTTCCGCTTACGGCGCGAAGGAAAAGATGCAGATGAAGGTTGGCGTACACGTGATTCCGCATTTCCCGAAAGACACCACGGATCGCAACCGCACCTCGCCGTTTGCGTTTACGGGCAATAAATTTGAACTCCGCATGCTCGGCTCGAGCCAGTCGGTTTCGGACGCGAACACCATGCTCAATACCGCGGTGGCCGAATCCCTCCGCAAATATGCAGATGTTCTGGAGAGCGCGAGCGACCTGACCACCGCCATTCACGATTTGATTCTGAAGACCGTGAAAGAGCACAAGCGCATCATCTTCAACGGCAACGGCTACGATGACGCTTGGGTCAAGGAAGCGGAAAAGCGCGGCCTGCTCAATCTCAAGTCCACGCCGGACTGCCTGCCCTATCTGGTAGCGCCGAAGAATATCGAGCTGCTCACCTCGCACAAGGTGCTCAGCGAAACCGAGATTCGCGCCCGCCTG
Source organism: Eubacteriales bacterium (assembly GCA_028703645.1). Taxonomy (GTDB): domain Bacteria; phylum Bacillota; class Clostridia; order Christensenellales; family CAG-138; genus UBA7703. The sequence continues at coordinate 7,538 of JAQVML010000013.1, read as the reverse complement.
GAGATCGCGCTGGAGAGCTACAAGAAGATTATCTGCATTGAAGCGATGACGATGATCGACATGACGCGCAAAGACATTCTGCCCGCGTCGGCCGGATTCCAGAAAAAGCTTGCGGACACCATCGCGGTGAAGCGCACCTATGCAAGCGCTGCGGACTGCACCTATGAGAATGAGACGCTCGTCACCGCAGCCGCGCTGACCAAAGCGGCTTACGAAAGCCTGAAGGCACTCGAAGATGCGCTCGCGGAAGCGAAAGCGGAAGAAGACGTGCATAAGGCAGCCGAGCTTTGCAAGGAGAAGGTACTCGAACAGATGAGCGAACTGCGCGCAAGCGTGGACGCGCTCGAGATCTTGACATCGACTGGCGATTGGCCGTATCCTTCTTACGGCGATATGCTTTTTAACGTCAGATAAATAAATTTTCAGGAGAACGAAGATCATGTGTTCAATCATGGGATACCTCGGCAAGCGCATACCGTTAGACTTGCTTGTCGACGGATTTTACAAGACCATCTCACGAGGACCGGATCTGTCGCGAATGTTGAGCGTTGGGGATGGATACCTGATGTTCCATCGACTGACGATCATGGGTCTGGAAAAAAGCGGCATGCAACCATTTGAGCGGAACGGGGACGCGGTCGTTTGCAACGGCGAGCTCTATGGTTTCCGTAAGATGCGTGACGAACTATTCTCAGGATACGATTTCAAGAGCGGCTCGGATTGCGAGCTGCTCTTACCCTTATTTCAACGTTACGGGACAGACATGTTCCAGATGCTGGACGCGGAGTACGCACTGATCCTTTACGATCATAAGAGCGACTCTCTCATCGCGGCGCGCGATCCCATCGGTATTCGCCCGCTGTTCTACGGCTATGACGAGGACGGACAGATCATGTTCTCGTCGGAAGCGAAGAACCTCGCGGGGCTGACCGAGACGATCAACCCATTCCCGCCGGGACATTACTGGAAAGACGGCGAGTTTGTATCGTATGTGAACCTGACCGAAGTGTCGGCATATTCGTCGGACGAGCTGGACGCGGTTTGCGATAATATCCGTGAAAAGCTGACCCTCGGCATCGTGAAGCGTCTGGATGCGGATGTGCCGCTCGGGTTCCTGCTCAGCGGCGGGTTAGACAGCTCGCTGGTCTGCGCGGTTGCCAACAAATATCTGCCGCACCCGATCCGCACGTTTGCAATCGGCATGGTCGGCGACGCGATCGATCTCAAGTATGCCAAGCAGGTTGCCGATTATCTGGGTTCCGAGCATACCGAAGTCTTCATGACGGCGCAGGAGGTTATCGCCTCCCTTCGCACCATCGTGCGGATTTTGGAGACCTACGACATCACGACGATTCGCGCGAGCGTCGGCATGTATCTTGTCTGTAAGTACATCCACGAAAACACGAACATCCGCGTGCTGCTGACGGGCGAAATCTCCGACGAGCTCTTTGGCTACAAGTATACGGATTTTGCACCGAACGAAGAGGAATTCCAGAAGGAAGCCAAGAAGCGCATCGACGAAATCTATATGTACGACGTGCTCCGCGCGGATCGCTGCATCTCCTCCAATTCGCTGGAGGCGCGCGTGCCGTTTGGCGATTTGGACTTCGTCAAGTATGTCATGAGCATCAATCCCGCCCTCAAGATGAACCGCTTTGGCAAAGGCAAGTACCTGCTGCGCCATGCGTTTGAGGGGGATTATCTGCCGCAGGATATTCTCTATCGCGAAAAGGCTGCGTTTTCGGATGCGGTCGGCCACTCGATGGTCGATCAGATCAAGGCGTATGCCGAGAAGCTTTACACGGACGAGGAGTTTGCCGAGCGCAGCAAAAAATACACCTTCGCGACGCCCTTCACGAAGGAATCGCTGCTGTACCGCGAACTATTTGAGGCCGAATACCCCGGCCAAGCGCATATGGTCAAAGACTTCTGGATGCCGAACCGTACCTGGGAAGGCTGCAATGTCAATGATCCGTCGGCTCGCGTTCTCGCGAACTATGGCGCAAGCGCGGTATAATTCTTGACCCTGGCACCCTCGAATACCGTGGGAATTCGCTCCTTCCACGGTATGACTTCCGCCTTCTGCTTTGCAGGGGGCGGATTTTTTTCGGCTCATTACCTTTTCTGAGAAAAGTAATGCAGCTGTGGGAATGGGTTGCTCCTTCCACGGTATGACTTCCGCCTTCTGCTTTGCTGGGGGCGGATTTTTTGATGTTGCTTACGCAAAACTCGCGGGCGAATGATACTATCTTACTCTTGACATGATATTCGCCCCTACACGCGCACCAGAAAATCTAGGGTTAAACCGAATCATTGGGCTTCGCGTTGCGGGCTATTCCGCAAAAGCGGATGTAGGGGCGGATACTATCCGCCAGCGCCTTACAAGCAAGTGAAACAACTCCCTTCGGAGGGGGAACAAATCCACGGAAATCACCGCATTCAAAAATTGCCGATTAATATGCAATGTAAGGTTGAATCTGGACAAAGAATCGTTCCTCAAAATCATTAATTTCAGCCGTTTATGCTATACTGGTTCTATCAACAAAATACAACTTCATGTGCGTGGCGCAATGGCGCGCCGACAATTTTCTCCGTGGAGGCGTTTATGGAACAGGTTGACGTTCTCATCATTGGCGCTGCAACAGCGGGCAGCTATTTCGCGCGCAAACTTGCGGAAGCGGGGCACCGGGTATTGATTCTGGAGCAGCAATCCAAGGAAAAACTCGGGCGCAGACTGGATATCTTCCACGTTGGAAAGCCGGATTTTGCGCGTTTCTCTCTGCCGTTGCCGGAAGAAGCAGACGATTTTGCGTTTACATTTTCCGGCGGCAAGACGTTTTCCGCCTTTGATCGCTATCCGAAAACGAACGTCGGCACCGTTGTCGGCATGCATATGCATCGCTACATTGCGCGGCTCAACCACTGGGCGCAGGAGGTGGGCGCGGAGATTCGCTATCAGGCGACGTTTGTCGATTTTTTGTATGAAGACGGGTGCATCTCGGGCGCGGTCTATGAGCAGGACGGTGTTCGCCGCGAGGTCGGCGCAAAGCTCGTTGCGGACTGCTCCGGCATTCCGTCCGTTGCGCGCACGAAGCTGCCGGATGGCTACGGCGTGGAGAATTTTACGATTCAAAAGGACGAGATGTTCTATGTTGTGCTGCGCTATGTGGTCTATCGCGATACCAAGGATTACGTGACCGGCACACGCGGCTGGACATATTATAAAACGTGGGAAGCGCCGGAGGGCAGCGCGGACAGCGCAATCCTCGGCGTCGGCGCCAACTTCTCGTATGAAGAAGCGGAAAAGTCCTTTGCGGCGTTTCAGCAGGCGGTGAAGCTGCCGCGCTATTCGGTGAGGCGCATTGAGCGCGGTACGACGCCGTATCGCCGCCCGCCGTATTTCTTTGTCGCAGACGGGTTTTTCGTTTCCGGTGACGCGGCGTGCCTGACCAAACCTTCCGCGGGCGAGGGCGTGACCGCAAGTATGGTGCAGTTGGAGATCGCGGCGGAGGAGGTCAGCCGCCTGCTCAATGAGGGCGGGGCACTCACGCGCGCGCGGCTCTGGCCGATCAACACCCGCTACATTGCCGCGCAAGGCAAAGCATTTGCGGGCCAGCTTGCGACGCTGATCGGTGCGCTTTCGACCACGGCGGAGGAGAACGATTATTTCTTCCGGCATAACATCATATTCAGCGACAAGACGTTTGCCTCGCTTGGACGCGGCGAACCGCTGGCGTTTTCCACCAAAGAGATGCTGGGCATGGTGCTCATCCTGCTCGGCGGCATCCTCACGCGAAAGGTGCGGGTGCGCACGATTCGCGCGCTTTTGCGCAGCATGAAAAACGGCGCGCAGGCGGAGGCGCTCTATGCGGAATACCCCGCTAGCGAGGCGGGGCTTGACGAATGGGTTCTCCGTGCGGAGGCGTTCTGGCAGAAGTGCGGAAGCATGGCGGAGAACGGGGTTGGGTAATTCTGAAGCAAGCCATAAATGCGAGGCGAAACATGTATATACAATATTTTGGGAAATTGTCGTATACGTTCTTATAATTTTAATTCTTATAATTATTTGAGAAATCTTGTATTACTATGTTCTTGAAAACATTTTCAGGAGGATAGTAATGTTTAAAAGTAACTTCTCAAGTAGTTCTATGTTGCCGTCAAAAAAGAAACCGTTTCTTTTCAAAGAAACGGCGGAAGACACCCCAACTTCTACTCCAGTACCGAAAAACCCCTCTATCGATTCAGCCAACTCAAATATGCGTGGCTCTCCGAACGTTGGCACTATAACTGATTTAGAGAGAATAATCGGGACAATACCCCGTTCAGCTGATGAGAGCGCTTCTAATGGTATCTCGAAAACAACAAAAACCAGGGAGATAAGACAGCACGAAACAATAATATTATTCTAGATAAAGTACATAATATTAAGTATCCATCGCTGTTGTCAAAAGTATCTGAACAAAATAAAAACAATCCGATCCCAAGTGCCGCAAAAGGAAAAAAACAGACCTCTTCGGCTGATTTGCTTGCACGACCATGGCAACAAGGGCAACCAGATGCAAAAGGAGTACCAGCTAATGCGAGCAGTTCAACAAATGGCATTACAGATGAGCATGCTGAGTTAGCGGCTATCGTAGAAAAGCTTCCAGATGATTTTGATGTAGAAAAATGGGAAAATATGACAGCCCTTCAGCAGCAAAATGCGCTGAAAAATAGCGGACTTACCGGCGAAGAGCAAATGAAACTACTTAATGCGCCAACATCAATTAAGACAATTGCGATTATACAGGATATTCAGGCAAACAGAGCACAATATGGTATTACTCAAGCAAAGGCTAACCAGATATCGTCTGATTTACTGAATATCGCGAATGCGCGTATTGGTGTGAAGAACCATGAACTTCCGTTCGCAAGCAACCTGCAACGCAATTTGTTTTTAGAGCAGCTCGACAAAGAAGAACAGAAACTGTTAGAATCGGCGGGTGGACAAAAGAATACTGGCAGTGATAACCTCCCTAGTGACAAACGAGTAAATGATTTAAACAAACCACGCCTCCCATATAGGCGAGGAGTAATCGTCAATGTTGAAACATATAGCAAAGTTGCTCCGCTTGCCAAGGATCTGCTAAAATCTTTTATTGCGGTTCAATACATTTTACCTAGCGCACTTGCGTTGATCCCGATGAAAGAAGCAGGGAAATTGATTGATGAAGGAACTATAAGTTTTGGAATGCAAGATAATGCATCGATATTTTACGTAGCTGGTGTAAATGGCAATACGGGATTTGCGATGGATTCAACAGGTGATATCGGAGTACTGAGAAGTCGAGGGAAATACTTTGGGATTCCGAGCGCAGCGATTACGGCATTCGCTTCGGTATCTAACGCTGATAGATTGAGAGACTTAGAAGGGCATTCATTCGTACTAGGAGGGTCAATTGGAGAGATTCTGACTGTTGGAGCAGATGTTGCTTTCTTCACAGACAAGTCAGGGAAAAAGAAATTTGCTGTCGATCTCGTATTAGGCGTAGGGGCTTCTCAATTACCTATAGAAGGGCATGTGGGTGGCTCAGAAACGCTTAGCTTCGTAGATCCAACAGGAGAAGATGAAACATGGAAGATATATAATATTTATGACGCTTGGGAGAAATATGTAAAGGAGGTTTTGGAATGGTAAAAAGCAGTGATGTCCGGTTAGCGGCATTATTCAAACTAATCCCGTTCTGCGTTTTCAGCATTTTCATGCTTGCGTTCTATTCCAGTGGTCTCATTCATCGGTTCCCACACGCGTTCTCGGTGGACAATCAGGAGCGGGTATATTTGATGTATGCCGAAGGCGGGTATTGCGCAACGGAATACGGAGTCATCAAAGTGTTGCCGAAGTTCGACGAAGCAAATACGATCGCCATTTCGGATGATAACCTGCTCTACTACGCGCAAAATGATGAGATCACGGTCTATGACATCGATCAAAGCGACCCTGCAATGGGAAATCTCAAGGAAATCGACCGGTACACGACAGCCGACAAAGACGCGTTCTTCGAGAACCGCCGTCTGCGCAATGGCGACGAGCAAAACGGCGTTGCATATACTTATAGTCAGAATATGTTTTCCTATCAAATCACACGCACAGCAGACGGCGAGACAAGCTTGTTTTACCGGATGCCGACGCTGGATGTGATTTGGAATCTGCTTGTGATGTTATATACGCCTCTGATGATTCTGAGCATATTGAGAGCTATCCTGTATCATGCCCGCGCGCTGATTGCGGAGCAGAATAAAGTTGTTGATTGAGGCGACTGCTTTTGATGAGTAGGCAACTTCAAATTTAAAAAAGCAAAGAGGAGATACAATCCTTTTCCCTCGCAGCCATCCTGCGGGGGATTTTTTTGCACAAAATTCCTCTTGCGCTGGCAAAAGTTTATGTTATAATTTAATAAAACAACAAATCATTCGTTTATAAACGCTTTATCTGACCAATCACAAACCAAAGGAAACCGAATATGCGAAACAAACTCGACGAACAGATGATCCTCAATGCGGCGCTGAAGGTGTTTTCCCGTTATGGATACAAAAAATCCACGCTGGAGGACATCGCGGGCGAGCTTGGCATGACCAATACCGCGATGTATGCTTACGCCGCGAGCAAGCGCGATCTCTACGAGCAAACGGTGTCATACGTGATGAAGCGCTGGCAGTCCAGCGTGGAGCAAGCGGTGAGCGCGAAAACAACCGCGCAGGAGAAGATGACCGCGCTTTGCGAGAGCGCGCTGTTCTATCTTGCCCAGGATGTGGAGTTTTGCGCGCTGCTCAAGAACGATCCGCAGATTTTTCCGATGTTCCCGACGGTCGATCCCTATGAGGAAATCAATCGCGATTCCGTGCGGATGATCGAGCGGTTACTCGTGTTTGGTCAGGAGACGGGAGAATTTCGCACCGTGGACGCGCCCGCGGTCAGCGAGGTGCTGTTTTCGATCTACAAAAACTTCATCATACACACGTATATCAACAGCGAAGAGGACTACACGAGCCGCTATCTGCCCATCACGATGGAACTGATTTTAAACGGAATCAAGAAAGTATAAATTACGTTTCTTTATTAAGAAAAGCATTTCAATTCAATTTAGGAAGAGCAGGCACATCGAGAGAGAATCTCTCTCCCAATAAAAAACCACATATCGGAAAGGAGCATATCATCATGGTCAAGTATCTCTCACAAGACTGGCGCAACGAGGTGGAAGCACGGCTGAGTGCGCAACTCACCCCGGACAAGATGAACAACCTCACCTCCTCCATGAACAACCTCTATCTCAACTGCCCGGACGGGAAAAGTCACTATTTCTTCGTCGGCTTTGCCGATGGCAAGGTCGATAGCGTGCAGGTTGGTGAGGGCGAAGGCCCCAAGGCGGAATTTGTGATCTCCGGCGAATACGAAACCTTCGCGAAGATCTCCCGCGCGGAGCTCGGCGCGCAGAAGGCGCTCATGGGCGGCCTCCTCAAGCTGAAAGGCAACATGGTCAAGGCGCTGAAGCTTGCGT
>JAQVML010000386.1 GCA_028703645.1 Eubacteriales bacterium | reverse complement strand
TTCCGGAGTATGCCGAGACCGTCATGACGCGCGATAGCAACGGCGCGGAGGTAAAAAGCGCGCTTGTCAAGGAGTCGCTGGATATCTTTCGCCTCCAGCAGGAGATTGCGCACAAGAACAACATCAAAACCACGATTCAGATGACATACGCCTCGCTGTTTTCCGATGAGGCGGTTGCGCTCGCCAAAGAACACCACGAAACCTATGGCGACGAGATCGCGCTGACGCTGTTAGGCCTGCCCTGCGAAGAGTTCCGCGAAAAATACAAGACCAAGGACTTCTGCATCTGGATGTTTTCCAAAGAGGACAAGGCCGCAATTGTGGAAGACGTCTTTACAAAGTTCTTTGAATGCTTCGGGTTTTATCCTGCGTCGACCGGGTCTTATTATATGGACGCGTGGCTGATCAACCACATTAAGCAGCGATATCCGAGCGTCACCTGCGCGGTTGCAACGTGCTTTGAGGAGGGACCAAAGGCCTACCACACCTGTAACAACAGCTGGTATACGCTGATGGACGGCGGCCCGTGGAATCCCTGGATTCCATCCCGGCAAAACACGCACGCGCCCGCTGCCAACGAGCAAGAGGATAGCGGCATCGTTGCGATTCCGCATCTTTCCCGCGATTTGCTGGCTTGCTTTGACGGAAACGGAAGCAACTTTGGCACCCATCCGCAAAACGTGCTTCGCGGAATGATCTATCAGGACGGGCAGTATCCCTACTTATTCAATCTCATCGATCAATACCGGCATCTGGCGGACTATAACCGCGGATTTGCGTATAACATGATGTTTGTAGGCCCCGGCTGGATGAACAAGCTCGGCCGCTGGGAGGCGCCGTATTCCCTGCTCGTGAAGAGCTATGAGGACGATTTGGCGTATTATGCGCAGTTAAAGCAGCAGGGCGAGCTGGTCGATCTGACGATGAGCGAGCTTGCGTCCTATTATCGCGAGACGCACGCCTACACGCAGCCGGAGTGCGCGCTCTGGCGCGACATTCTCTATGGCTCGGAGAAGCAGCAGTTCTGGTATTGCGATCCTTACCTGCGCGCGACGCTGGACATGAATCAGGGCGGGGCCATCATCGACCTGCGCCCGTATGTGGCAAAGCTTGAGACGGAGATGGGCATCGGAACCAAGCACATTCAGGACGTGAGCTATCCGTTTCTGATTCAGGCGCATTACCGCGCGGGATATTTCACGCACTATGCCGGAGAAGGCACGATCAAAAGCTGCAAGGTGTCCTATGGCGGCGAAGAGGCGGATTTGTGCATGACCCGTACCAAGGCGCACTTTACGGATGAAGGCGGCGCGAGGCTACTCACGCTCGATCCGGTTGAGTTAAAACTCGGTTCGCTCACGGCGATGGTGCAGACGACGGTTCGCTTTCGCGAGGGAAGCGCTGCAATCGAGATCAAACGCACGGTGTGCTCCGTTAGCGAGCCGGGCGCGAAGCTGCACCTAAACGAATACATGACCGCCTGCTACGGCACAACGGAGTATCCGGAGGATATGACCGGAATTACGCTATCCGTATCCGCGGCGGAGAAACGCGAGCAGATCGACTATGCCTATCGCTGCCGTGAGGCGGGGCTGGATCACGCAACCGAGGTGCGCGCCGTAATCCCGCCAATTGAAACCGTGGTGAAGATCACCTCCGCTCAGGACGGGCGCGGCTATGTGCGCGAAGGGTATGCGTTTTCGCCCATGTTTACGCTGGGGTATGAGGCGGAAATCGGAGAAGGGGAGACGTTGACCACATGGCTCAGTCTGGAAAAGGCAAACTAAACTTTCGCTGTCCTTCGTGCTTCATGCGCGATCTGGACATGGATATGTTTTACGATCCCAACAAGGGGGAGTATTACTGCATTCGCTGCTGCTATCATGGCGACGAAAAGGACGTGTTGGAAAAGAATCAGATGGCGCGCTTTCGTTACCGCGATATGCTCCGCCGAATCACCGCGTGGGAGGACTAATCGTGTTCGATCTGGGAATGGATTTTTCAACGCTGGAGGAAACGGAAGCATTGGGCGGCATATTCCGGCAGGATGGTCAAGCCGGAGATCTCGTGAAAATCCTCGCAAAAAACGGGGTGAATGCGGTGCGGCTCCGCCTCTGGGTGAATCCGCGTTCCGCATCCGGCGCGCCATATGGCGGCGGCACCTGCGATCTACCGCTGGTGATTCGCTTAGCCAGGCGAGCAAAAAACGCGGGGATGCGCTTCTTGCTGGATCTGCATTACAGCGATTTCTGGTGTGATCCGGGTCGCCAATTGCCGCCGAAAGGCTGGGAATCACTCGCATTGCCGGAGCTTTCTATGCGCGTTTACGACTACACGCGGGACGTACTTGCAGCGCTGGAACAAGAGCGGCTCTCGCCGGATATCGTGCAGGTCGGAAACGAAATCACCAACGGAATGCTCTGGCCGCTGGGGCGGCTGAGCGATCCGGAGCCGGGCCGTGCGCGGCAGGGGTTCGATGCGCTGAGCTGGCTTGTCAACGCGGGTTGCCGTGCGGTGCGCGAGCACTCGAATGCGCGCGTGATGCTCCACCTGGAGCGCAGCGGGGACAACGCCGTCTGGCGTGAATGGTTTGATCGCCTGATCGCCCGCGGCGCGGACTTTGACGTGATCGGGGCCTCGTATTATCCCTATTGGCACGGAAACTTTGAAGCGCTGAA
>JAQVML010000012.1 GCA_028703645.1 Eubacteriales bacterium | reverse complement strand
ACGAGCGTATTACGACTCTGCTCGGCAACGTGGAAGTCGACCGCGCGCGTCTCGCGACCGAGGTTGCGCTCTTTGCGGACAAGGCGAGCATCGACGAGGAAATCTCCCGTCTGCACAGCCATATCGCGCAGTTGAGAAGCCTGCTTTTCGATCCCGAACCTTCGGGACGAAAGCTCGACTTCGTGGTGCAGGAGATGAATCGCGAATTTAACACCATCGGCTCCAAGGCCAACGACGGCGAGCTGACAAAGCTCGTGCTCACCGGCAAAGCGGAGATCGAGAAAATTCGCGAACAAGTACAAAACATCGAATAAGCCCTGTAATGATTAAATCAGAATTTAGAATCGTACAGATTCGCGAACAGGTGCAAAAAAGTTAAATAACCCGTATTTTACAATACTACTAGATTTTTAGTATAGGAGCAGCCCTTTATGATGAACTTGCGGCTTGTGAATATCGGCTTTGGCAATATCGTTTCGGCAGATCGCCTGATCGCGATTGTCAGCCCGGAATCCGCGCCCATCAAGCGCATCGTTCAGGAAGCGCGCGAAAGCGGCCGCCTGATTGACGCAACCTGCGGACGGCGTACCAGAGCCGTCGTCATAACGGACAGCGACCACGTGATACTCTCCGCCATTCAGCCGGAGACCATCGCAAACCGGCTCGACACAAAAGCGGACGAAGCCGACGACTGACGAGACGACTGACGACGAGAGGAGAACCATCCATGACACAGAATCGAAAAGGCCTTCTTTTGGTCATCTCCGGCCCTGCCGGCGTTGGCAAAGGCACCATCAATATCTCACTGATTTCGCGCAACAGCGACATTCGTATGTCTGTCTCCGCAACGACGCGTCCCCCGCGTCCCGGCGAAATCGACGGCGTTCATTACTTCTTCAAAACCGAAGAAGAGTTTCAAAACATGATCAACAGCGGCGCGTTCCTCGAGTATATGCGCGTGTTTAACACCCATTACTATGGTACGCCGAAGAGCTTTGTCGAGCAGGAGCTTGCCGAAGGCCGCAGCGTCATTCTTGAGATCGACGTTCAGGGCGCCATGCGCGTCAAGGCTGCTTATCCGGACGCGGTGCTGATCTTTATCGCGCCGCCTTCCATGAGCGAGCTGAAATCCCGCCTCATTCACCGCGGAACCGAAAGTTCCGAAGCGATAGATCGCCGTTTTGAGACGGCGTATCAGGAAATGAAATACATCAATCAATACGATTATATTGTTGTAAACGATATTCTCGACCTCGCGATTGCGCGCACAGAGGATATCATCGTGGCGGAACGCTGCAAGGTTTCCAGAAACAACGAATTGATTGAGAAGCTACAAGGAGGCAGGAGTGCATTATGATGAACTTACCGTTGAATGAACTGATCGATATCGCGGGGTGCCGGTATATGCTGGTGACCGCAGTTGCGCAGAGAGCGCGCCAATTGCAATCGGATCCGGATAAGTTAGACGGCCGCAAGCCTGTTTCCGTCGCCGTAGATGAACTCTACACGGGTAAACTCCATCTGGAATATCCGAAGGAATTCTATCAGGACTGACAAGCCCGATTTTTACACGGGATCGTCATTCCCGTTTCTATACGACATGATATGAATTCTTGCCGAATCCGCATTCCGGCTTTGTTTCGTTGCGGCATCGGCTTTGCAAAGGCCCGCTTGCGGGCTTATTGCTGTTTTGGCGAATTTTCTGCGTAAAACTACTTTCTCTACAACCCAATCAAATGAAAACGCTAATACGCACTCAAACGGGAGGTGAACGGCATGGAACATACCTGCGAAGTCATCGTTGACATTGCACATGCAAATGTAGACCGGCTCTACACATACCTCGTGCCGCAAGACATGCTGGTACAAGTCGGCAGCCATGTCCTCGTGCCGTTTGGCAACGGAAACCGCCAGCGCGAAGGGTTCGTCATCCGCGTGATCGAAGCGGCAGAAAAGCCAACAGAACCGGACGAAAAAGGGCCGACTCCCGTTTCGCTCAAGCCGTTGCTTCGTATCATCGAGCCCTACCCCATCCTCACGCCGGAACAGATTGAGCTGGCGTATTGGATGCAAAAGAGCTATTACTGTCTGCTGGTGGATGCGCTGCGACTCATGATTCCGGCGCAGATGCGCGGCTCAAAGATCAAAGAGAAGATTGAGCGCACTATTCAACTAGCAAAGCCGGACGAGGTCGATGCCCAACTGCTCTCCCTGCTGGATAAGAGCGGAAAGCCGCGCGCACCGAAGCAATATGAAGTGCTCGAAACGCTCAAGACCACCGGTATCGAGATGACGGTGAGCGACGTGCTGGCCTATGTGCCGGACGCGCAGGGCGCGATCTCTGCGCTGATCAAGCGCGGATACGTGGTCGAAGGCGGACACGTGACCTTTCGTCGTCCGAACATCAGCGCACTCACCGTAGACAAGCAGGTCACGCTCAACGCGGATCAGCAACACGCGGTGGACGCAATCACAGCGGCGATGGAGGCAAAGAGCGGAACGCTCCTGCTGCACGGCGTCACCGGCAGCGGCAAGACTGAGGTATATATGCACGCAATCGAGCGCTGTCTCGCCTCGGATCGGCAAGCGATTATGCTCGTGCCGGAAATTTCGCTGACACCGCAGACCGTCGGCCTCTTTCAAGAGCGGTTTTCGGACGGAATCGCGGTGTTGCACAGCAGGCTCTCCGCGGGCGAACGCTTTGACGAATGGCGCAGAATCCGCCTCGGTAAGGCACGCGTCGCGGTCGGCGCACGAAGCGCGGTCTTTGCTCCCATGCAAAACGTTGGCCTCATCATCGTAGACGAAGAGCACGAGGGTAGTTATCAGAGCGAGACCGTTCCGCGCTACAACGCGCTGGATGTCGCCACCTACCGCGCAAAACAGTTTGGCGCTCCGCTGCTGCTAGGCAGCGCAACGCCTTCCCTTCTCTCCTACTATCGCGCGCTCTCGGGACGCTACCAGTTACTCGAGCTTCCCGGGCGCGTTCAAAACCGCCCTCTGCCCGAGGTCGAAATCATCGACATGCGGCAGGAGTTTCAGGCAGGCAACAACGGCATCTTCAGCGGAAAACTCGCACAATACCTTGGCGAGTGCCTCGAACGAGGCCAGCAGGCGATGCTATTCATCAACCGAAGGGGTTATTCCACCTTCGTCTCCTGCCGAAACTGCGGTCACGTCGTCCTCTGTGACGATTGCGATATCTCCATGACGTATCACAAGGGTGAAAACCGTCTGCGGTGTCATTTCTGTGGCTCGGTCAAGCCCCTGCCTACCAAATGCCCCGCCTGTGGAAAGCCGTTTATCAAGTATTTCGGCATCGGCACCGAGCAGGTGGAGGAAGCGCTGCACAATCTCTTTCCGAAGGCCGTTACCCTTCGCATGGATACGGACACCATCCGTACAAAAGACACGATGCAGCAGATGCTTGGCGCGTTTGCGCGCGGCGAGGCACAGTTTCTCGTCGGCACGCAGATGATCGCCAAGGGTCACGATTTTCCCAATGTGACGCTGGTCGGCGTGGTCGCGGCGGATTCGACGCTGCTGATTCCCGACTATCGCAGTACGGAGCGCACCTTTCAACTGCTAACCCAGGTTGCAGGGCGCGCAGGCCGGGACGAAACCCCGGGACGTGTGGTTATCCAGACCTATTCGCCCGCGCATCCCGCCATCCGCTTTGCGAAAGGTCACGATTATAAGAGCTTCTACACCTACGAACTCGAACAGCGAAAGAAAGCCATCTTTCCGCCGTTTTCGCTGTTTATCCGCATTCTGTTTTCGTCCGACGATGAGTCTGCCCTCGCTTCCGGCGTCTCCGCTTATGCGGAACAACTCAAGCTTGCGCTGGACGAACGCCTCGGCGACGCGGGCAAAAAGGATATTTTGCTTTACAGCGCATCCCCCGCGCCCATTAAAAGAAAACAGCGTGCCTACCGTTACCAAATACTGATCAAGCTGCTGCGCACGGCGCGACTCAGCAGCGCGATCCAAACGATCTATACGTTTGCCGCAGATCATCGGGACGAGCTCTTCGCCATGGTCGAGGTAAACCCACAGGATATGTTATGAAGAAGAATGAGAATAAGAAAGACAAAAAGAAGATTCCAATAAAAAAGACCGAACGAAAGAAGACCAACTGGAAACTGGTTGGCGAACTGATACAGGGGCACCGTCGCTATCTCGTGTTTGCGACCATCAGTGTGCTGCTCTCCACCGCGTTTTCTTACGCCGTGCCATATGTAACGAGTTTTACGCTCGACTATGTCATTCAGGGCATCACAACCTCTACGCCGAAATTCCTGCTGCCGTGGATCGAATCCCTTGGTGGGCGGGCGTATTTTATGCACAGTTTGTTCGTCTGCGGGCTGGCGCTGTTTCTCTTTACCGTGATGAACTGCATTTTCACCTTCACGCGCAGGCAGAATATCGCTTATGCGTCCGAAGGAATGGCGATGAAGCTTCGAAACCGCCTCTACCGCCATCTGGAAGATGTGCCATACGACTATCATAAGCACGCAAGCACGGGCGATCTCGTGCAGCGCTGTACGTCGGACGTGGACACGGTGCGAAGGTTTGTGCATCTGCAATTGATGGAGATCGTGCGCACGCTCGTGATGTTCGTGCTCGCAGCAATCGTCATGTTCTCCGTAAACGTGAAGATGACGCTGATTTCGCTGGCATTTCTGCCGTTTTTAACGATCAGCTCGTTTATCTACTTCAAGTATGTGCAGGAATACTTCACCGGATCGGACGAAGCGGAAGGCGCGCTCTCGACCATGTTGCAGGAGAACTTGACCGGTGTTCGCGTCGTGCGCGCGTTTGGTCAACAAAAGAGCGAAATCGACAAATTCACCGTGCTCAACAGCACCTACCGCGAAAAGACCTATAAGCTCATCAAGCTGCTGGGCATCTATTGGGGACTATCGGACAGCGTGGGTTATATTCAAATCGGCCTTTCGCTCTGCATGGGTGTCATCGGCGTCTATCACGGAACGTTTACGCTCGGCAACGTCGCGCTGTTTACCACCTATGTGGCCATGCTGACCTGGCCCGTGCGCCAGCTTGGCAGAATTCTCGCGGACATGGGCAAAGCGGGCGTCTCCCTCGGCCGACTGGACGAGATTCTCTCCTCGCCGGTTGAGAAAGAGCCGGGCAAATCGCTCACGCCGGATTTGACGGGCGATATCGTGTTTGACAACGTCTGCTTTGGTTACGAGCGCTACAACGACGTGCTGGACGGCGTAAGCTTCACCGCAAAACCCGGACAAACCGTCGCCATCCTCGGAGCCACGGGTTCCGGCAAGACGAGCCTCGTGCAGTTGATGCAGCGGCTCTATTTACGAACGGCGGGCAGCATCACGATTGCGGGCACGGACGTCAACGACATTGAGCACGGGCACCTTCGCCGAAACATCGGCATCGTGCTGCAAGAGCCTTTTCTCTATTCGCGCACGATCATGGAGAACATCCGCATCTGCGTGCCGTGTTCCACGGAGGACGACGTATATTGCGCCGCGCGCACCGCGAGCGTGCATGACGTGATCGAGAACTTTGAGCAGGGCTACGATACGCTCGTTGGCGAGCGCGGCGTGACCCTCTCCGGAGGCCAGCAGCAGCGCGTCGCCATCGCGCGGACACTGATGCAGAACGCACCGATTCTGATCTTCGACGACTCCATGAGCGCCGTAGACTCGGAGACGGACGCCGCAATTCGCCGCTCTCTTCTGGCGCTCAATCAGGACGGAATCACATTCCTGATCTCGCACCGCATCACCACCCTGCGCGAAGCGGACAACATTCTCGTGCTGGAAGATGGTCACATCACCCAGCAGGGCACGCACGCGCAGTTGATTGGACAAGAGGGCCTGTATCGGCGCATCGCCGAGATTCAGGACGCCGTCTCGGAAGGAGGCGAAGCATAATGTATATTGAAGAGCAGGATTTTGCTGCAAAAAAGATAGACTGGAACGTTTGGAAGCGGCTCTACCGCTATGCGCTCCAGCATAAAAAGTTGTTTTACACCGTAATTGTGGCGCTCGTCGCCGTTGCCGCAATCGATATCTCCTACCCCTTGTTTACGAGCTATGCCATCGACCATTTTGTCGTGCCAAAATCGTTGGATGGTCTTGGCAAATTCGCGATTCTCTATCTGCTTGTAATCCTCGTGCAGAGTTCCGGCGTGATCACGTTTATTACGTATGCCGGAAAGCTGGAGATGGCGATTGCATACAACATTCGTCAGGACGGATTCTTGCGTTTGCAGGAGCTTTCGTTCTCCTACTATGACAAAACGGCGGTGGGCTACGTCATGGCGCGCATGATGAGCGATATTTCGCGCTTGTCGGACATGATCGCATGGAGCCTTGTCGATGTGCTTTGGTCGCTGTTGTATGCGATCGGATGCATCATCACGATGTTTGTGCTCTCGTGGAAGCTCGCGTTGATCTCGCTTGCGGTGCTGCCGCTGCTTGCGTTCATCAGCATCAAATTGCAAAAGCTCATGCTCAAACATCAGCGTGAATCGAGAAAGCTCAACTCCCGCATCACGGGTGCGTTTAACGAAGGCATCATGGGCGCGGTCACCACAAAGACACTTGTGCGTGAGGAAGCAAACGCAAACGAGTTTAACGAGCTCACCGGAAAGATGCGCCACGCAACGATCAAGAGCGCGCTGGTTTCCGCCTCGTTCTTCCCGATCATTATGTCCCTTGGCGCAGTCGGCACGGGCCTTGCGCTCACGCTCGGCGGTCAGGGCGTTTTAAACCCGCAAACCGCTTTCATCGGCGCGCTCACCGCAGGTACGCTGGTTGCGTTTATCTCCTACTGCACGCAGATCTTCGACCCGATTCAGCAACTTGCGAACATTCTGGCGGAAATGTTGGGTTCGCAGGCTTCTGCGGAGCGCGTTATCGCGCTGCTCAATACGGAATCGGACATCACCGATCGTGATGAGATCATTGCAAAGTATGGCGACATCATGCATCCGAAAACGGAGAATTGGGAACCCATCACGGGCAACATCACGTTTGATCACGTTACGTTCCAATACAAAAACGGCGAACGCGTGCTTAACGATTTCTCCTTGGACGTCAAAGCAGGACAAACCATCGCGCTCGTCGGCGAAACGGGCGCGGGCAAAAGCACCATCGTCAACCTGCTCTGCCGCTTCTACGAGCCGACCGATGGCGAAATCCGCATCGACGGAACGGACTACCGCGAGCGCTCGCAGCTCTGGTTGCAATCCAGCCTCGGCTACGTGCTGCAAACGCCGCACCTCTTCTCCGGCACCATCAAGGACAACATCCGCTTCGGTAAACCCGATGCAACGGATGAAGAGGTCATGGAAGCTGCCCGACTTGTCCACGCTGAGCCGTTTATCCTGCAACAGGAAAATGGCTACGACACCGAGATTGGCGAAAGCGGCGCGCGCCTCTCTACGGGACAAAAACAGCTGCTTTCGTTTGCGCGCGTTGTGCTCAAAAACCCGCGCATCTTCGTACTCGACGAGGCGACAAGCTCCATCGACACCGAGACGGAGCAGTTGATTCAGCATGCGATTACGCATATCCTCAAGGATCGCACGAGCTTCATCGTAGCGCACCGGCTCTCCACCATTCGTACGGCGGATCGCATTCTGGTTATTCGCAACGGGAAGATTCAGGAGGGCGGTACGCACGAAGAACTGCTCGCTCAGCGCGGCTATTATTACGACCTCTACACGCAGCAGTTCTGCGAAGACCGCACGGCGGAATCGCTGGGTCGCCCGGAGTCGGAACAAGTCAACGATTGACCAGTATCCAACCCCAAGTAATGGATCGGAGAAACAGCCGTAATGACAATCAACTATTGGCAGCTTTTGATCATTTGCCCGCTCGTGTTCGCGGCGAGTTTGGTCGATGCTGTTGCGGGCGGCGGCGGGCTCATCTCGCTGCCCGCCTATCTCATCGCGGGATTGCCGCCGCACAACGCGATTGCGACCAACAAGCTCTCTAGCAGCATCGGCACCGTCGCCTCCACGACGCGATTCATCAAAAACAAGTGTGTCGATTGGCCGACGGCGATCCCCTCCGCGATTCTCGCGGTCATCGGTTCCATCGCGGGCGCAAAGCTGATTCTCGCGATCGACGACGATGTGATTCGCTATATCATGCTCGTGCTTGTGCCGGTTCTTGCGTTTGTCGTGCTCAAAAAGCGCGATCTTTCCGAAGAATCGCTGGAACAGGTCAGCCGAAAGCGGCAGTTCCTCGTCGTTTGTCTTGCCGCATTGTTTGTCGGCATGTACGACGGATTCTACGGGCCGGGAACGGGCACGTTTCTGCTGATTGCGTACACCCAGCTTGCGAAGCTTCCTCTGCGCCTCGCCGCCGGTAACGTGAAGATTGCGAATCTTTCGAGCAACATCGGCAGCCTAACAGTATTCTTACTTCACGGACAGGCGATCCTTCCAATCGGCTTGATTGCGGCGGTATTCGCGATTGCCGGGCACTTCATCGGCGCGGGCGTGCTGCTAAAAAGTGGCGCAAAGGTGGTTAAGCCGTTTATCCTCGTTGTGCTGGGGCTCCTGTTCGTTCGGTTGATCTTTGATCTGGTCGCAGCATAATGAAGTTTGTTTCGAGCAAGCAAAACGCCGCATGGATTGCTCCGTGCGGCGCTTTTGTTCGCTTCTTGCGATGATTTACGATTAACGGTAGAAAATGTTCATTGTCCCAAAGGAGACGTCGCCATCGACATTCAGCGACATAGCCGCGTCCGGGTTCGGCTCGCCGCTCATCTGGATCGATCCGAACGATTTGTCGGACTTGAGATAAACACGCACCGTTCTAGGTACGATCAAATCAAACGTTGCAAACGAAACATCAACATCGAGCTTCGCGTTCTGGTTGACGCGCTTGATAGCGCTCAAGTCCAGTTCGCTCTTGCCGAAAGAGATTTCGATGTTTCCGCCGAGGAAATCTTCCGCGGCAACCTTGCGGTTCTCTTCTGAAAACGAGCATTCATAGCTGACAAAACCGTTCTCTTCACGATATTGGCTGCGTTTATCCTTGTCACCGCTGAAATTCACGCCGCACCATTTGTGCTTGTGTGGAATCAGCGTTTCGTAGAGGATCGTCAAGCCCAGTAGCACGAGCAGACTCGGCCAGATGATGCTCCAAGTAAGCACGATCGATATCACACCCAGATTATACAGCAGGAAGTAAACGCCAAGCCCTGCTACCGCAAGCGCGAAGAACGAGAAACGCTTGACCATCCAGCTGATGCCAAGACCGATGATGACAGCGGGCCAGATGATGCTCCAAATGCCGAAGGAGACGAAGCCCAGCCGCTGCACCAGAAACGCCATGCCGAGCACGATGACCAGCACCGCGAACCAGATACCGTCCTTCTTGGCGCTCTTTGCGCCGTCCCAGGAGACGGAGAATGAACCGTCGTTTTCCTTATTATTCTGCGCGTCCACGATAACAACTTTCGGCTCAATCGGTTTAACGCCGAGCAGTTCGTCTGTCGAGACGCCGAGTTTCTCCGCCAGCAGCGGAAGAATCGAAATGTCCGGACAGGACACATCGTTCTCCCATTTACTGACCGCTTGCGCCGAAACCCCCATCATCTCGGCGAGCTGTTCCTGTGTGTACCCTTTCTCTTTGCGCAACTGCATGATGCGCTTTCCCATCGATTGTTGTTCCATTGTTTTGTCCCTCTCTTTCATGCGTTTATTATGTCATATTGCGTAAAACTTGAACATAGCCTGTTTTTCGAGTTCAAAAATTCTTCGCAACCCACGGTAGAATTTGACTCAACTTTTAGATTCGTATCTAAACGGAACTAAACCATAGATAGATTTTTACTCAACCATGGCTTTTCTTTACACGGCGTTCCGTTTTTAGTACAATACGAATGGTTACTAAAGGAGGTACTTACCCAATGGCATTGAGAACCATTCGCACGGACGATGATCCGTGCCTCTATAAAGTTTGCAAACCCGTCGAGAAGTTTGACGGGCGGCTTTCCGACCTGATTGACGACATGTTTGAAACGATGAACGCCGCGGATGGCGCTGGCCTTGCCGCGCCTCAGGTCGGTATTCTTCGCCGTGTGGTCGTAATCGACGTGGGAGAAGGCCGAGTTGAGCTGGTCAATCCGCGTATTCTTCTTTCGGAAGGATGCCAAGGCGGATATGAGGGTTGCCTGTCCTTTCCCGGACAGAGCGGCTATGTCGAGCGCGCGGATCACATCATTGTAGAAGGCCTCGATCGCAAAGGTGAAAAACACACCTATGATACGAAGGACTTCTTTGCGCGCGCCGTACAGCACGAGCTGGATCACCTCGACGGCGTGGTCTATTTGACGAAAAAAACCGATCCGCCGGATGGTTTTGACGACGAACCGCATGAAGAGGAGAACATGGGATGAGAATTGCCTTTCTCGGCACGCCGGAGTTTGCTCTGCCGTCGCTGGACATGCTGAGCAAAAGCGGGCATACGCTCGCGGTCTTCACGCAGCCCGATCGTCCGGTTGGTCGCCATGCGACTTTGACGCCTCCGCCGACGAAAGCATATGCGCTTACGCACGATATTCCCGTGTATCAGTTTGAAAAGATTCGCTTGCCGGAGGGCGTTGCCGCACTGAACGCGTTTGCGCCGGATCTGATGGTTACGGTGGCGTTTGGACAGATTCACTCGGCCGAGAACCTCGCGATTCCGAAATATGGCTGCATCAATGTGCACGGCTCGCTTCTGCCAAAGTATCGTGGAGCCGCTCCAATTCAGTGGGCAATCATCAACGGCGAAACGGAGACCGGAAT
>JAQVML010000385.1 GCA_028703645.1 Eubacteriales bacterium | reverse complement strand
GGAGATTCGCAAGATTTCCGAACTTCCCGTCATTATGCTTACGGCACGGCAGGGTGAGATCGATCGCGTTCGCGGCTTTCGTACCGGTGTAGATGATTACGTGGTGAAACCTTTCAGCGCAAAGGAGCTCATGCTTCGCATCCGCAGGCTTCTCACGCGCGTCTATCACGAGGCGGACGAAATCGTCTACCAATGCGATGATCTGAGTCTGCACACAGGCCGTATGAAGCTCATGCTCGGCGAAGTCGAAATCCCCATTACAACAGCGGAATATCAGCTTCTGCACGTATTGTTTCGCAATCAAGGCCTCGTGATGTCCCGCGAACAACTCATCGCGCAGGCATATGGAGAGGGTTACGAAGGATATGATCGGAATATCGACAGCTATATCAAAAAGATCCGTCAAAAAATCGAGAAAGATCCGCGCAACCCGCAGATCCTGCTGACAAAATACGGCGCGGGCTACCAGTTTGGAGGGAAAAATCAATGACAATCAAGCGGCAGTGGATGCTCGTTTTGCTCATTTCGGTCGCGTTGTCGGTCATTGTCAATTCTCTCGTGTTGAGTTTTCGCATCAATCGTTATTTTGTCGATTATTCGACGGAAAACTATCAAAGTCACGTCTCTCAGGTTGTAGCGTTTTCGACCGAAGCGCTCTCATCTAACGATTACACCACCCAACAACTGGATATGCAGCTTGCCTCGCACCTGAGCGATCCGATCAACCGCATCCGGTTGTATCGCGCCGATGGTGTGCTTCTTGCCGATGTCGGGGGCACAAACTTTCAGAGTATGGGTATGATGCGCAACGAAATGATGAACCGGATGATGGGTGCAACCGCGGAAGAAGTAGATTCCATCGATATTCAAAAAGATGGCGCCGTGATCGGGAAACTGATCATCACGCGATACAGCTCCATCGGCGAGTCGCTTGGCACCCGAAGGTTTCTGCTCTCGCTGGTAACAAACAGCCTAATATCCTTCGGGATCGTCTTTGCCATGACGTTTGTGCTCGGGTATTTCATCAGCAAGCGCATGAGCAAAGACCTGATGATGACCGCGCAGCAAGCGGTTGATATCGATCTGGGGCGAGAAAGCCGCACGCCTCAGTCGCACGTGCTGGAGATTAAAACCATTCAGCAGAGTCTCGAAACGCTTCATTCCCGGCTGATGCTCAAGCAGACCAGCCGAAAGAAGCTCATCGACGAACTCGTACACCAGACCAGAACACCGCTGACGATTCTGCGCACGCATCTGGAAGGGTTTCAAGATGGTGTGATTCAGTTTACGCCAGACGAGGTGAAAACCTGTGAAGCGCAGATCGAAAATCTTTCGTCGATTATCACCAATATGAGCGGACTGATCGACGCCGGAAAAGAGATCGATCGAACGCAGATCACAGCAGTCGAACTATCCGGCCTAATCCGGCAAATTGTCGCTGGACTAAAGGCACAATTCAACAGCAAGCCCCTTGCCTTGCAGGTGCTGAGCCATCAAAAAGTCATGGTGCAGACCGATCCATACCAACTCAGCCAGGCAATCTATAATCTCTTGACGAACGCCTTCAAATTCACCGAACCCAGCGGGAGCGTCGCCATCGCATATGAGATCATGGACTCGGAACTCGTGATCTCCATCCGTGACACAGGCATCGGCATTTCATCGGAAGATCAGGTCAGAGTGTTTGATGCGTATTTCCGCGGCAATAACGCGCTGAATACGGCTGGCGAAGGCATCGGCCTGTATATTGTAAAAGAGAATTTGCGCAAGATCGGCGGCAGCATTGAGTTGGAATCCGCATTAGGCGAAGGAAGCAAGTTTACGATCCGGTTGCCGGTCGAGCAACAGTGACGGACGGTTCCTCGACGTCATGGATCGGTTACACAAAACGACACAGAAAAGAATAGATAATGGCGCCTTTTAAAAAAAGCGAAGGGCAACCCCTATAATCGAAAAGTTCGAAGACCCGAGTGCCTAATACCACTCAGGTCTTCCTGCATCCATCCTTGATAACGTTTTTCTCGGATTTGTCGTTACTTCGCGCAATTTCAAAACGAGCAAAACTGCCCCCCCAATAAAGTCGCCTATCAACATTTGTTCAATGATCGGATTCATACGATGTCCTCCTTTTGAGATATAAGCGTAGTAAGTAGTGATTCTGCGTGTGATAATAGCTAGATAACATCATAAGATCCGGCATATTCAGGTTCCAAAACGCATCGTTGTCAATACGCAAATCTTCAAACAACAGATATTCAAGGCCTGCACGGTTTTTTAAAGGCGATATTGTATATAGCTTATCGCAGAGTGCCTTTTCAGGAGATGCGATTTGAAATCCGTATCCGTTTTCTTCGTGTTGTATTACTCCAAATAGATTTGCTTCGCTGGGCACATCACGATAGGTGAATCTGCCATATGGCGTTACATACTGCTTTTTCCTATTCTTTTCAAAAGTTGCCGACGTGAACTGATGGACCGTTTCTGGTATTAGCGAATGAAATCCCAGAGCAAATTCATACGACAAATAGGACAGGCCGTAAATGCTGCTGGCAAGATAGTATCCTGGGATATTTTTATCTGTCTCATATAGCCCTCTGACAATTGGAGTCAGCTCGCCCCGTTCGACAAGGCGACGTATTTTTGCTGTCGGGTTTGCAAAGCTCTTCAGTTCATCCATCAACATAGCAGAAG
>JAQVML010000384.1 GCA_028703645.1 Eubacteriales bacterium | reverse complement strand
TATATCACCAAAAAACAGGAGCAGTCGGAGAATCTTCGAAAGCTCTTTCTCGCGATTGCGGCGGATGTACGCGTCGTTATTATCAAGCTCGCCGACCGCCTGCACAACATGCGAACTTTGGCGTATTGTAATCCTTACAAACGCATGCGCAAAGCAAAAGAAACACTTGAGGTCTACGCTCCCCTCGCGCACCGCTTCGGCATGGGCGCCATCAAGGGCGAGTTGGAAGACCTCTCTTTTATGTATCTCATGCCGGAAGAATACGCCGACATCAGCAGGCAGTTCCGCGAAAAACAGGCGGAGCGGCAGGAAACGCTGGACAACGCAAAGCGCATCATCAAAGAAGAACTCAACGCGGCGGGCATCGAATGCACGATCAGCGGCAGACCGAAGCATCTCTATAGCGTGTATAAGAAGATGCAGCGCCAAAACAGCAGTATTGCGGAGATCTACGATCTCATCGCCATCCGCGTGATCGTGGAATCGGTCAACGATTGCTATGCGGCGCTGGGCGTGATTCATGCGGGCTGGAAGCCGCTTCCGGGTCGCTTTAAAGACTATATCGCAACGCCGAAACCGAACATGTACCGCTCGCTTCATACGACGCTGCTGGCCCCTAACGGCATTCCCTTCGAGGTGCAGATTCGCACCAAAGAGATGCACAAAACGGCGGAATACGGCATCGCCGCGCACTGGATGTATAAGGAAGGGCGAAACGTTCAAAGCCTGCTGGACAAGAAAACCAGCTGGCTTCGTCAGGTCATCGAGGCACGGGACACCACCGAGGACAGCAAAGAATTCGTCGAGAGCATCATGAAGGATTTCCTCGGCGAATACGTCTTCGTGCTCACGCCGAAAGGGGAGATTATCGATCTACCGCGCGGTAGCACGCCGCTGGACTTCGCCTACCGCATCCACACGAACATCGGTCACCACACGCAGGGCGCGCGCATCAACGGCGCGCTCGTGCGGCTTGATTATAAGCTCAAGACAAACGACGTCGTCGAGATCATCACCTCAAACAGTCAGCCGGGGCCGAGCCTCGACTGGCTCAAAATCGTCAAGACGCAGGCCGCGCGAAACAAGATTCGCCAGTGGTTCAAGAAAGAGAACCGCGAGGGAAACGTTGCCCGCGGACGAGAGATGTTGGAAGACACGGCAAAACGGCAAAATTTGATCATCAGCGACGTGACCAAGCCGGAGTATGTCAATCCGTTGCTTGAGCGCCTGAATGTCAGCAGCATTGATGATATCTATGCCGCAATTGGCTTTGGCGGCATGTCGGCAAGCCAGGTGCTGCATAAGCTGCAGGAACTCAAAAAGAAGGACGACAAGGCAGCTGAGATTGCGGAAAAGATTCGCTCCGGCGGCGCGGAGGAGACCAACAAGACGCATGTGCCGGTCAACGGCATCATCGTAAAAGGCGATCCCGGCATGGCGGTGCGCTTCGGCAACTGCTGTAACCCCTTGCCCGGAGACCCGATCATTGGCTACATCACGCGTGGCAGAGGCGTTTCAGTTCACCGTGCAGATTGCCCAAACGTCGCGAACCTGCAAAGCGATCTGGATCGCATTATCGACGTCGAGTGGGCGATCAACACCAAGAGCTCGTTTAACGCGTCCTTGCAGATTGAGGGCGACAACCGTCCCGGCACGCTCTCGCAGATTTCACAGCAGATTTCGAGCCTGAACGTGAGCATTCAGTCCATCAGCGGTAAACCGATGGCGGACGATCGCTATATCATCGAGATGACGTTTGAGGTGGCAAACACCGAGCAGCTCAATGTCATCATCCGCAACCTCAAAAAACTGAAGTGTGTCAGCGACGTCTATCGCATGAATCGTTAACGGGAGAAGCCAGGTTAAGATGAGAGCAGTTATTCAGCGCACAACGGGCGCATCAGTCACGGTAGAAAACAAAATCGTTGGCGAGATCGAACGCGGTCTCGTCGTATTTTTGGGCATTGAAGAAGGCGACACGGAAGCGGATTTGACCTATATCTGCGACAAAGTAGTCGGCCTTCGCGTCTTTGACGATGAAAACGAGATTCCCAATCGCTCGGTGCAAGATGTTGGCGGCAGTATTCTGCTCGTTTCGCAGTTTACGCTCTGCGCGGACGCGCGAAAGGGCAAGCGCCCAAGCTACATCAAAGCCGCGAGGCCGGAGCAGGCGATTCCGCTGTATGAAGCTGCTATCGCGCGAATCGGGCAAAGCGTACCCGTGCAGTGCGGCGTGTTTCAGGCAAATATGCAGGTGCGTCTTGTCAACGACGGCCCGCATACGATATTGTTAGATTCGAAGAAGCTATTCTAGCGTTCGAGTTTTGAGAAAGGGAAAGAGATGTATTTTCGACAGATCACCAGCGGTTCGCTGGGCGAGCATATCTATATCATTGGCGCGGATGGCGCAAAAGACGTTGTCGTGATCGATCCGGGCGAAGCAAAGCCCGCGCTGGACGCGTTGGAGCGCGACTCGCTCAACTGCGTCGCCGTGTTGCTGACGCACGGACACTTTGACCACATCGGCGGTGTGCGCGCGTTGAAGGAGCAATATGGCGCGAAGGTTTATATTCACGAAGCGGACGCGGGCATGCTCAAGAGCAACCGCATGAGTCTCGCGGTGCTCACGGGCGAACTCGTTCAGCCCGCAGAGCCGGACGTTCTATTACAGGGCGGTGAAACGCTCGATCTGGCCGG
>JAQVML010000383.1 GCA_028703645.1 Eubacteriales bacterium | reverse complement strand
AAGGCGTGCAGCTCTGCTGTCTCCGCGGAGATCAGCGCGCGATAAAACGCCTCGTATTCCTCGCGCGTCATCGGGCAGTTGAGATAGTCGTCCCCTCTGCCATAGCGCGATGCGCGGTAAACCTTGTTCATGTCCAACGAGTCATAGGTGACAATCGGTGCCGCCGCATCATAAAAGTGCAGCGCTTCGCCTGTCAGGCGCGCAATCTCCTGAGCCAGCGCGTCGCTGGTCAGTGGCCCGGTCGCGATGATGGCGGGAGAATCCGGCACGCGCGTGATCTCTTCGCTGTGGATCGTGATGCTCGGGTGCGAGCGGATGATGTCGCTCACCCGTGCGGAAAATCCTTCGCGGTCAACCGCGAGCGCGCCGCCAGCGGGGACTCGCGTTTCATCCGCGACGCGCAGCACAAGCGAACCCAATAGTCGCAACTCCGCCTTGAGGAGGCCAACCGCGTTTTCGATTCGATCGGAGCGCAGGGAGTTGCTGCAAACCAGCTCGCAAAAGTCCCCGCTGTGGTGAGCCGGGGACATCTTTTGCGGTTTCATTTCAAATAGATCGACAGCGAAGCCGCGCTCGGCGAGCTGATACGCCGCCTCGCATCCGGCAAGGCCCGCGCCGACGACGCTGACGCGCTGCTCACTCATTCGGCTTCCGCCTCTTTCTCTTCCTTTTTCTTCGCGTTTCGGTGAATATAACCGCATTCCTTGTTCATGCAGGCGATATAGCTGCCGTTTTGTCCAATCTTTTGCACCATCATACCGCCACACTGCGGACAGGGCATCTTGGTGGGCTTATCCCAGGAGACAAAGTCGCATTCGGGATAGCGCTCGCAGCCGTAAAACGCCTTGCCGCGTTTGCTCTTTCTCTTGATGAGCGCGGCGCCGCACTTGGGGCACGGTACGTCGATCTTTTCCACAATCGCCTTTGTGTTGCGGCAGGTGGGAAAATTCGGGCAAGCGAGAAACTTGCCGAATCTGCCGATTTTATAGACCATCATCGCGCCGCATTTTTCGCAAACCACATCCGAAACCTCGTCCGGAATCTTTTCCGGCGGCGCTTTTTCCAATGCGATGGCAACTTTTTCGTGGAACGGGCCGTAGAACTTGCCGAGCACGTCCGCCCAGCCGACCTTGTCTTCTTCCACGCCGTCCAGATCGTTTTCCATGCTCGCGGTGAACTGTACATCCACGATTTCGTCAAAATTCTCCATCATAAAACGGTTGACGACAAAGCCGAGCTCCGTCGGTACCAGTTGCTTCTTTTCGCGCGCAATATAACCGCGATCCACAATGGTGGAGATCGTCGGCGAATACGTACTGGGTCGACCGATTCCTTTTTCTTCCAGCGCTTTTACCAGCGTGGCTTCCGTGTATCGGGCGGGCGGTTGGGTGAATTTTTGCTCGTGCTCAATCTTCTCCGCCTTGCAGGATTCGCCGCTTGCGAGTTCGGGCAGCGCGGTCTCTTTTTCCTGGACATCGTCGCGGCCTTCCGTATAGATCGCGGTGAAACCGTCGAATATCGTGCGAATGCCGTTGGCGCGGAAGGTTGATCCCGCGCAATCCAGCGTCACCTGCGTGGTGGCAAACGAAGCGTCGCTCATCTGGCTCGCGAGAAAGCGCTCGTAGATGAGTTTATACAGCCGGAATTGCTCGCCCGTCAGGTGATCCTTAATCGCGGCGGGCTCGTTGTCCACGCTGGTCGGGCGGATGGCTTCGTGCGCATCCTGCGCGTTATCGCGCCCTTTATAGAAATTCGGTTTTTCCGGAATATACTTGTCGCCAAAGCGGCCCGCAATGAACACGCGAGCAGACTGCTGCGCTTCCAGCGCGATTCGAACGGAATCGGTACGGATGTAGGAAATCAGACCAATTGCGCCTTTTCCGCTGATGTCGATGCCCTCATAGAGCTGCTGAGCGATCATCATCGTGCGCTTGGTGGTAAAGCCCAGCTTACGGGAGGCTTCCTGCTGGAGGCTGCTGGTCGTAAACGGCGGCGCGGGGTGGCGGGACTTGACGCCCTCCTTCACATCGGTGATGGTAAAGAGCTGATCCTGAATGCGAGCGAGCACTTCATTCGTGTCGGCCTCGTTGCGAAGATCACGCTTTGTTCCGTTTTCGCCGTAATACTTTGCGTCAAACGTTTTTTTGTTGGCAACATCGCGTAGTTTCACGGAGATGTTCCAGTATTCTTCCGGCACAAAATCGCGAATCTCGCTCTCACGGTCACAGATGATGCGGGTGGCTACGCTCTGCACGCGTCCGGCGGAGAGGCCCTTGCGCACCTTTCGCCAGAGAATCGGGCTGATTTCATAGCCCACCAGACGATCGAGGATTCTGCGCGCCTGCTGCGCGTTGACCAGTCTCATATCGATGGCGCGCGCGCCTTTGATCGAGTTTTTCACCGCCGAGGACGTGATTTCGTTAAACACGATGCGGCACTTGCTCTTCTCATCGAGTTTGAGCACCTGCGCCAAATGCCAGCTGATTGCTTCGCCTTCGCGGTCAGGGTCGGTCGCGAGATACACTTTCTCGGCGGTCTTCGCCTCTTTACGGATGCGCTCCAACACATCGCCTCTGCCGCGCAGGGTGATGTACTTCGGCTCAAAGTTGTTTTCAACGTTGACGCCGAGCTGGCTCTTCGGCAGATCGCGCACGTGTCCGTTGGACGCGACCACCTTGTATTTATTTCCTAAGAATTTAC
>JAQVML010000382.1 GCA_028703645.1 Eubacteriales bacterium | reverse complement strand
AGGAATTGCCCAAAGACATTTGCCCGCGCTGTAAGAAGAAGAAGCCGCCGTTTTTAAGCACCTGCCCGCACTGCGGCTATTATCCCGGCGACCCGATCGAGCTCGCCGAAGTCGAGGCCGAGAAGCAGCAGCAGGAGGCGGAACAGCAGGGCGGGTTTCAGCAAGAGACGCCTGCTTACGTTCCGCCGGAGCCAAAGCCGGAGCCGAAGTGTGAGAAGTGCGGCAGAAAGATTCCCGGTGGACTTTCCACCTGCCCATACTGCGGCTATCATCCGGACGATGCGCGCGCGCCGCAAAAGCCGGAGAAGAAAGAAGTCGAGTCTCTGTTTGACACGGAGGAAGAGGACGAGACGATCTTCTGCCCTCGCTGCGACAACGAGGTTGTGATTGGCACCGAAGTCTGTCCGCATTGCGGATATCCCTTTACCGCACCGCGCGCGACGGGTCGCGTCCGTCGCCCGACGCAGCGAATGCCGCGCGTGCCCGATCCCAAGCGCCTCACGGAGAAGAACTCCATCGAGTGTCCCGAGTGCGGCAGGCGGTATTCCGCCGCGCGTGATCGCTGCCCATATTGCGGATTTGGGTTGTATGACGACTAATTGTTACTATATTTTTCAAGTATAGTGGGTGCCCATACTGCGGATTTTGACGATATGCCGATTCGATTTTCAAATCAAAAAACGCTCATCTTTTTAGATGGGCGTTTGTTTTTGATCTCTTCTGTTATCCGTAAATGAGTTTCGGTGAAAAATCCAGTTTGTCCGCCGCGACACAGTGGTAAACGATTCCATTTTTTTCGCCTTCAAAGGCGTAGCGGTTCGCTTCCCCGTGCAGATGCCCGTAGACCGCAATCTGAACACCTGCCTGCTCCAACCGCTCGGTAAAGCCACTCCCGCGATCCCGATCTGCAAACGGCGGAAAATGCAGCATCGCAATCTTGGTTGAAACCGCCGGCAGCGAGTTGAGCGAAAGCGAAAGCCTGTCCAATTCGCGCAGGTAAATTTTTTGATCCTCGGCGCTAAAATTGTTGCTTCCGGGGCAAAGCCAGCCACGACTGCCGCAGATGCCGACGTCGCCTTCTACAAACGAATCGTTTTGCAGCGCGCGCATTCCGGCGGGCAGGGAAGAGCGCACCTTGCCGATCGCGCTCCACCAATAGTCGTGATTGCCTTTGAGCAAAATCTTTTGACCCGGCAGATTGCCGATAAACGAAAGATCGGGCAACGCTGCGCTAAGCTGCATTGCCCAACTGATATCGCCGGGAATCAGCACGAGATCGTCTTCCTGTACCCGCTCGCGCCAGTTCCGTTCCAATTTTTCCACATGTCCGCGCCAGGCTTCCCCAAACACATCCATTGGTTTTTCCGAGGTGAGCGAGAGATGCAAGTCCGCAATGGCGTAAATCTGCATCCAACCGCTCCTCTCAACCGCAACTCGCGGCACAAATCTCTTGCTTACTCTTCTTCGGCGTCGAGATCCTCTTCTTGCAGAAGATCCTCGTCCTCAAATTCGTCATCCGTCGGCAAAGGAGACGCATTTTCCAGCACCACCTGCCGCTTTTTCTCTTTGAGGCAACCCAGACACAATTCACCGCCGCGCACCGCCGGTTCTTCGCCGCATTCGGAGCACATGATGACTT
This sequence comes from Eubacteriales bacterium, assembly GCA_028703645.1. Lineage (GTDB taxonomy): Bacteria > Bacillota > Clostridia > Christensenellales > CAG-138 > UBA7703. The sequence goes on along the minus strand of JAQVML010000382.1, from coordinate 1,066 downwards.
CGTCGTCGTCGTTCTCTTCTTCCACGTGTCGGATGCGCGCCTGCGCGCGCTTCATCTCACGCTTGCACACTTCGCAAAAGTCTTCGCCTTCGCGGATGTAGTTTAATTCGCACTTCGGGCACTTATGCAATGCCATAGTTCTTCGCCCTGCCTTTGATTCCAAACGTTACGTTTGGTATTATGCTAAAGATTTATATGCATGTCAAGGAAAAGTTCATTTTCGTTAAAATCGCCCGTGTTTCGGGGGTTTTTTATGGCATTTTTCGCTTGTTTTTCGCTCTTACTCGTCCGATTCACCGTTTTCAATCGCTTCGGCTTCGGCAAAGGCGATTTCAGCCGCGGCAAAGAGCTGCTCCTGCTCCAGAGCGCGCTGCGCCTGACCTTCCGCGTCCTCAAAGATTTGGCCGATGCGCGCGATCAGGGCATCTTTTCCGATTTTTTCCTCTGCGGAAAACGGAACGGCGTATGCGGGAGCGCCCAGCAGCTTTGCCGCCTTGTTGGCGGCGATCACACGCTGACTTTTGCTGATCTTGTCCGCCTTGGTGGCAACCACCGTAAACGGAACGCCCGCATGCAGTGTCCACTGGAACATCTGCCGATCATCCGGCGATGGTTCGTGGCGAATGTCGACGAGCAGAAACAGGTGCTTGGGTCTACCGCTCGCCAGATAGCTGCCGATGAGATTGCCCCACTCCGTCTGCTCATCTTTACTGCGCTTGGCAAAACCGTAGCCAGGCAAATCGACGAGATAAAACGCGTTATTCATCAAAAAATAGTTGACGAGCCGCGTCTTACCCGGCGTTTGAGACGTCTTGGCGAGTTTTTGATTGTTGGTCAGGCAGTTGATAAGACTGCTCTTGCCAACGTTGCTGCGGCCGACGACCGCGATTTCGCACGCAAGCGGGGCAGGGTATGTTTGACCCTGCCCAACGCTTGTGACAAATTCGGCTTGATTAATGGCGAACTGCTTCATGCGTTATATCCAGACCCGGCAAATTCAGCCGTGGTTCCGCTCCATGCGGGTGCATCGTGAGGGCAACGTTCAGCACGTCGTCCACCGTCTCGG
>JAQVML010000381.1 GCA_028703645.1 Eubacteriales bacterium | reverse complement strand
TCGTGAACTTTCCAACATTCGCGGCGGCTATGTGCCTTCCCTGAAGACGGACGAGACCTGCGTTGTGCGCAGAATCAGCAAAGACCTTGATGCGGCTGCCTTCACCGGCGAGCGGATCGTGCCATATCTCGGTATCGTACACGACAGAGTCGCGCTGGAAGTGATGCGTGGCTGCACGCGTGGCTGCCGTTTTTGCCAGGCGGGGTACATCTACCGCCCGATTCGCGAGCGCAAGAGTGAAACGCTCATGGAGCTCGCGCGGCAGCAGATTGGCTGCACGGGCTACGACGAAGTGTCGCTCCTAAGCCTCAGCACAGGGGATTATTCCGAGGTGCACAAACTCGTGCCCGAGATCATCCGCGAAATGGAGGCGGGCAAAGTCTCCGTGTCTCTGCCGTCGCTTCGCGTGGATAGTGAGTTGGCTGGTGATTTAAAAGTCATGCAGACCGTTCGAAAAGGCGGCTTAACCTTCGCACCGGAGGCGGGAACACAGCGTTTGCGCGACGTGATCAACAAAAACGTAACGGAGGAAGACATCCTCCGCGCAACGCAAGACGCGTTTTCGGCGGGATGGAGCAGCGTAAAGCTCTATTTCATGATCGGGTTGCCGACCGAAACGGACGAGGATATCTTGGGCATCGCTCAGCTTGCGCGAAAGGTTAGTTGGCAGTTTTATCAGTTGCCGAAAGAGAAACGCGGCAAGGGACTGCGGCTCAACGTCAGCGTTTCTACCTTTGTGCCAAAGCCGTTTACGGCATTTCAATGGTGCGGGCAGATACCGCCGGAAGAAATCCGCAGAAAGCAGGAACTGTTGCGCGGCGCGCTCAAAGGAATTCGCGGAACGGAGCTCAACTGCCACTATTCGCTGCTTTCCGTATTGGAAGCCGCGTTTTCGCGCGGGGATGAAAAACTTTCGGACGTGCTCGTTCGCGCCTTCCAGCTCGGCTGTCGGTTTGATTCCTGGTCGGAACACTTTCAAAGCCAAGCATGGACGCAGGCGTTTGCCGACTGCGGGCTCAGCGAAGAGGCGTATGCCCAGCGGGAATACGCGCTGGAAGATCCGCTGCCGTGGGATTTTGTCGATATGCTGGTGACAAAGGCGTATCTCAGACGAGAATATAAGCGCGCCATGAGCGGCGAGACCACGCCGGATTGCCGCGAGAAATGCAACGGATGCTTTGGAGCAAGATATGAGACTGATTGCAACATGTAAGAATTTAATTCTGCTTTGGAGCGCGTTATGAAACTGATTGCAGCTTATCAAAAAGGAAACGAGATCGCGATGATCTCGCATCTAGATATTCAGCGCACCTTGCAGCGAACGTTTCGCAGAGCGGGGATTCCGCTGCTGTATTCCAACGGCTTTAACCCGCATCCGCAGTTTTCGTTTGCGACGGCTGCGGCAACGGGAATGTCGAGCTCTTGCGAATGGTTTGAAGTTCAGCTTTCGGAAGAGATCGCGCCGGAAGAGTTTGAGCGCCGCGCCAACGCGGTCATGCCGCAGGGCATGCATGTGTCCGGCTCGTTTGTCGTTCCCGAAAACTTTGGCTCGCTCTCCGCAAAGCTTCGCGCGGCGGAATACCGCGTCGATCTACAATTTGACGAGCCGGTTTCGAAAGAGAAACTGGACGAAACGCTCGCAACGATGCTTGCGGGCGAAATCATCATACAGAAACGGACGAAGGGCGGAATTCGCCCAGTTGACATGCGTCCGTATATCCTGCGGGTTTCCGTGGGGCAGATAGAGGGTGAGGAAGTCACCCTCCTCGTTCTAGGCAAGTTGCAAGCCGATGGCGGGCTGCGGGTCGATGCGCTGATCGACGCGCTGCTCGAGCGTTTGGATGCGCATGCTGCGTACGAAATCCACCGTACGAACATGTACTTTGCCGAAGATGGTCTGCTGCCGCATCTGCCCGTGGAATAAGAAAGAGAAGGGAAAAATGAATAAGGAGATCCTGGTGGACGCAAGCGGTGTTGCTACCCGCGTCGCGGTCGTCGAGGATGGCTCGCCCGTCGAGCTCTATGTAGAGCAAGAGGGGTCTGAGCGCCTTGTCGGCAACATCTACAACGGGAAGGTGCAAAACGTTTTACCCGGCATGCAGGCGGCTTTCATCGACATCGGGTTGGAGCGAAACGCGTTTCTCTACGCGGGAGATATCGTGCTTTCGGACGATCCGGACGACGAGATTGAACAGATTCCGGAGTCGAAGAACATTCGCGACCTGCTCAAACCCGGACAGACCATCATGGTGCAGGTGGCAAAAGATCCAGTCGGCACCAAGGGCGCGCGCGTGACCACACACATTACGCTGGCGGGCCGCTCGCTGGTTTTGATGCCGACGATGGACTATGTCGGCGTGTCCCGCCGCATCGACAAAGACGAAGAGCGCCAACGCCTTCGCAAAATTTTAACCGAGATCAAGCCAAAGTGCATGGGCGTGATCGTCCGCACCGCATCTGCGGGCAAGACCAAGCAGGACTTTGCGGAAGACCTTGAGAGTATCGTCAACCTCTACGCGGAGATTGAGAAGCGCGCCGCCGCGAAAAAGGCGCCCGCGTTGCTGCACGCGGAGCAGGCGCTGCTTTTCCGTACCGCGCGCGATCTATTGATGAAGGACATCGACCGCGTGTTCGTCAACGATACCGAGGCGTATGACAAGCTCCGCGACATTGCGGACTACATGGCGCCAAAGCTCAAGGCGCGCATTCTG
>JAQVML010000380.1 GCA_028703645.1 Eubacteriales bacterium | reverse complement strand
CACCGCCATGATTTCGCCGTCCTGCGTGCGCGCAATCACCCGCAAACACGCCGGAATCGTCTCCTCCACCGCCGCCAGCGAATGATACCGCGCAACGGATATCGTCTCCGGCAAATCCGCAAACAGCGGGCAATCCTCCGCCAGCTTGGTCTGCGATTGTTTGCCGTGCATGAGCTCTTTTGCGTAGGATACCGTCGCGCCGTAAGCACAGCAGATTGCCTGATGCCCAAGGCAAACGCCGAGGATTGGTATTTTGCCGCCGAGCAGGCGAATCGCGTCGATGCAGACGCCCGCGTCCTCCGGCCTACCCGGGCCGGGCGAGATAACGAGCGTAGCGGGGTCTAGCGCAAGCATTTCCTCCGGCGTCATCGCGTCGTTTCGCACCACGCGGATCTCCGGATCGATCGAGCCGATCAGCTGATAGAGGTTATACGAAAAACTATCGTAGTTGTCGAGTAAAAGAATCATAACGTCTCCTCCTGCGCAAGCCGGATCGCCTTGACCACCGCGGCGGCCTTGTTCAGGCACTCCTGATGTTCGCTCGCCGGAATGGAATCCGCAACGATCCCCGCGCCGCTTCGCACAAACACCTTGCCGTTTTTCTTGTAGGCGATTCGAATCGCGATGCAGGTGTCGAGGTTTCCGGCGAAGTCGAGGTAGCCGATTGCGCCGCCATAGATACCGCGTTTGTTGTTTTCCAGATCGTTGATGAGCTGGCACGCGCGAATCTTTGGCGCGCCCGAGAGCGTGCCCGCGGGCAGGATTGCGTCGATCGCGTCCAGCGCTGTTTTTCCTTCGGCAATCTCGCCGCACACGGTCGAGCCAATGTGCATCACGTGCGAAAAGCGCTCGATCGAAGCATATTTCTCCACCGTTACGCTGCCGAAGCGGCTGATTTTGCCGATGTCGTTTCGGCCGAGGTCGACGAGCATGTTGTGCTCGGCAAGTTCCTTCGGGTCGGCAAGCAGCTCTTTTTCAAGCAGGAGGTCTTCCTCCTCCGTCTTGCCGCGCGGGCGCGTTCCCGCGAGCGGAAAGGTATGCAGCACGCCGTCTTCCAGCTTGACGAGCGTCTCCGGCGAAGCGCCCGCAACCTCCATATCACAGCTGGAGAAATAGAACATATACGGCGAAGGATTGATCGTTCTCAGCACGCGATAAGCGTTGAGCAGCGTGCCTTCATATGCGGCTTCAAGGCGGTTGGAGAGCACGATTTGAAAGATATCCCCCTCGTGGATATGGTGCTTTGCCTGTTCCACCATGCCGCAAAACGTCTCTTCGTCAAACAGCGCGCGAAAATCCGATTGCAGTTGTCCGCGCTCATCCGGCGCGGGCGTTGCCTCACGAAGCAGTGCCGCCATCTGCCGCAACTCCAGCGCCGCGCGGTTATACTCCGTCTCCGCGTTCTTGAGCGAAATATTGACGCAAAGCACGATCTTTTGCCGCAGGTTGTCAAAGGCGATCACCTTGTCAAACAGCATCAGGTCAACGTCGTGAAATCCTTCCGTGTCCTCTGCGTCCAGGCGCAACGTCGGCTCGGAATACTTGAGATAATCGTAGGAAAAGTATCCGACCAATCCGCCGGTAAACGGCGGAAGTCCGGGGATTCGCGCACTTCGATGCTCGTCCAGTATCTGCTTGATGTACTTGCCGGGGTCTTTCGTTTCAAACGCAATCGAGCCTAGGCGCATGTTTCCGTCCTGACAGGTGATCTCGAGTTTTGGGTCATATCCAAGGAAGGTATAGCGGCCCCATTTTTCATGATCCGCTACAGATTCCAGCAAAAAGCAATGGGTCGAGACGCTTTTGAGAATGCGCAGCACCTCGATCGGCGTGCGAATATCCGAAAGAATCTCCAATGTGACGGGCGCGGTTTGATACCGGCCTTGTTGCGCGAATTGTTTGATTTCTTCCAGCGTGGGTTTCAGCATATCGTGTTCCTTCCTACCTGATCGAATCAAAAAAGCCTGACGAAGCATGTTCCGTCAGGCAAAGACTCTCAATATCGAAGAGTCCCTCAACATCGAAGAATCCTTCAACATAGAAAAAGTCCCTGACAGAAACAATCTGTTCTGTCAAGGACGAATAAAACCAAATTTTATCCGCGGTGCCACCTTGATTTACGGAAAATCCGTACGCTTTGCGGGATACCGACATATCCCCGGCAACTGACGTATGCCAACACGTTGCAGAATACTCAGACTCTCGCCCTTTGACTGCACCCTCAGCGGTCCATTTGATGATTTGTTTTCCGCCTGACTCTCAGCGCCGCAGGCTCTCTGTAGGATCATGATCACCGTTATCTCCGCGTCAACGGTTTAATTATATATAATATAGTGACGCTGGTTTCGAATGTCAAGCTTTTTTTGCGTTCTCGCGACAAAAAGGGCCATTACTCCCGAATGCGAATGCCCGCCTGCTCAATCGCGTTAACGATGGGAACATATCCCGTGCAGCGGCAGACATTGCCCGCGACCGCCTCGCGAATCTCTTCGCGCGTTGGATGCGGGTTTTTCAGTAGCAGCGCATATGCGCTCATGATAAACCCCGGCGTACAAAAGCCGCATTGCACGGCGTCCCCTTCCACAAAGCAGTCCTGCAACACGCGGCCGATCAGTGTTGCACTCATGCCCTCAATCGTTAAAATCTCAGCGCCCTGCATCTGTCCCGCGGTGACGAGGCAGCTCGCGACAGGCTCGCCGTTGAGAATCACCGTGCATGC
>JAQVML010000379.1 GCA_028703645.1 Eubacteriales bacterium | reverse complement strand
TCGTAAGTTCGTTTTTGCTGATGGCGAGTCTCGCCGTTCGGAGTACGCGATCTTTGTGCTTCGCGCCTACGGCAATCAGGTTGACGCCCTCGTCAGAATAGGCAATCTCATCGTCTTTTAGAGAGGACGCATACGCTACAATGCGCTTGTCCTGCCAAAAATCCCAATCGCGAACGGTCGAAAACGGCGGTTCGGGATCGGAAGGCTCTGCCTTTTCAAAAAATCCCGTCTCGGTGAAGCGAACCCGCAGCCCGCAATTGCAGGAAAAGATGTCCTTATGGCTATGCAGCGCGCCTGTTTTTCCGCACTTCGGACAAAAATAGAGCGCACGTTCCAGCCCTTTTGCGAGGTCTTTTCCTTTATAGCGATATGGCATCGTCAGTTGCCGTTCAAACGCATCCTCCATGATATCCTCACGGATACGCGCGTTGACCTCGTCCGGTGTCATCGCCTTAAGCTGCTCCGGCGAATATACGTTGACCACATATCCGCGCATGTTGCCTTTTCGGGTCGTCCCGCTCCAGCGCGGTGTGGTGAGATACCCGCCCTCAAAGCGATAGGTCACGAGCGACGCGCCCGTCGCTTTGGCGAGTTTGCCCGTCGCGGGAAAGATCGGACCGGTTACGCCGTTGTAGGAGCGATTTCCCTCCGCAAACAGGCACACATTTGACTTTTTCTTAATCGTACGGATGATATTCAGCGCAGCCGTCGCGTCCGTCATTCCCTTTACGCGCGCAATCGGCGCAAACAGATAGACCAGCAACCACGATAGAAAACCTTTGCGAAACACATGCTCGCTGGCGACAAAATACATGTGCTCCGAAAAACTCAGCGCAAGCAGCGCGGGATCAAGCTCGCCGTTGTGGTTGGCTGTGATGAGAAACGGCCCTTTGCCAATGTCCGCCTTCTCCGGATGAAACCCGTAAATACTCTTGAGTGCGCCGTTCAGCGTCGTTCTCAAAAAGCGAAACACGCGTTTATGCCGGGCAACTGTCTGTTCCATTTCATCACCGCCTTATCAATCTGTCTGTTTTATTATAACGCGGGCGGTTTGGTCGTCGCAAGTAAAGTGCGCCTGTATTGTAGTTGATCAATTTGAAACGTTCGCTTCATCCGCCTGTTCCAGCGTTTGTTCCGTGTTTTGCGCGGGCTTTGGCACATCCGAAAGCTGTGCGTTAATCGCCTGAACGCGGGCGGCATCCATCTTCACAACCTCCCGGTCATACGTCGCAAACCCGTTTGTCTCCTGCTCCACATCCGAAAGCTGCGTGTAGATTGCTGCCGAAAGCCCTTTCGCCTTTGCGGGTATCACCTCGCGCAGGTAAAGTTTCTCAAACGCAGAAACCAGCGATTCCGCTGTTTGAAAACGCTTGTAGCCAAACTCCTTTTGCGAAAAGCTGTGCTCCGCAATGTGCTGGCTATAGCCGCCAAACTCACTGAGCACGACCGCGCGACCAACCGCGTCCTTCGAGAAGCGATAGGGCTTGTAATAAACATGCAAGCTCTTGACGTCTCCGCCTTTTTGATCGTGCCAACCGCTTGCGTGGTCGATGGTGCGGGTGTCGTCCAGCATGCGGATTGCGTCCACCGCTTGATTCGCGTCAAACTGTCCCCAGCCTTCGTTAAACGGCACCCACATCGCGACGCTTGGGCAGTTATATAGCAGCATCACGGTTTCGCTGAGTTCTCGCGCATAGGCCTCTCTGCCGCGCACCTCTTCGCGCGCAAAGTAGGCGTAATCGTTGTCCCGATGCGCGTTTCCAAACACGAGCGGAAGCGAGATTGCGCCCTTGTCATAGATTCCGCCGCCGTTGACCATATCCTGCCAAACCAGCATGCCCAGTCTGTCACAGTGATAATACCAGCGCAGCGGCTCAATCTTAATGTGCTTGCGAAGCGTGTTAAACCCAAGCGATTTCATGAGTGTAATATCGTACACCATGGCTTCATCGCTGGGCGCGGTATACAGTCCGTCCGGCCAATATCCCTGATCCAGCACACCGTTGTGAAAATACGGCGCGTTGTTGAGAAATAATCGTGGTGTTCCTGCCTCGTCCTGCTCCATCGAGAACTTGCGCATCGCAAAATAGCTCTCCACATGGTCGCGCTCAAACGTCATCGAAAAATCATAGAGCTTCGGTTCTTCCGGGCTCCAGGAGGTGAACCCCTCCATCGGCAATATTAGCGGAGTTCCGCTGATGAATACCGTTTCGCTGTCGAGCAGTTGCACGACGCCACCGCCGCCGCAATTGGTCCAAACCGTTAGCTGCACGGCGCTCTGGTCGTATAGCGGCTTGATCAACACGGTTTCAATGCGCCTCTTTGGCGCGCGCTCCAGCCAAACCGTTTGCCAGATGCCGCTCTGTGGGGTATACCAAATGCCGCCGGGCTTGCTGCTTTGTTTCCCGCGAGACCAGCAGGAGGTATCCGTTTCGTCCCGAACGCGCACGATCAGCTCGTTGGGAACGCCCGCCACGAAGGCATCGTTCAGCACGAGCGAAAACGGCAGGTACCCGCCAGCATGGTGGGCGAGCGTCATCCCGTTGAGGCGAACCTCCGCGAACTGATCCACCGCACCAAAGTGCAGGATCAAGTCCTCTATGTTCGCGTCATACCCCTCCGGCGGTTCAATCATTTTTCGATACCAGAGGCATTCGTTTGGTTTGAGCGTTCGTCCAACGCCGGAAAGCTCGCTCTCCGGTGAAAACGGCACGAGGATCGT
>JAQVML010000378.1 GCA_028703645.1 Eubacteriales bacterium | reverse complement strand
AGCACTATGGGCTGAAATACGTCTATAACTTCACGGGGTGCGACGAGGCCAGTTGCGAGCTGTTGATCTATGATCCCGCGAAGTTTCGTGACACCTTAAAGGTGTCGCCAAAGACGCGCGTGATGAAGCGCAGCGCGAGCGACAACCGCTATTTTCATAAGGATTTCCATCTTTCCATGAACGCGGGAGTCGAGTATCTGGGAACGCGCTTTGGCGAAGAGGCCGTGGATCGATATCTGCGGGAATACGCGCTGGCCTATTTTGCGCCGATGATCGAGAGAATGAAGCGCGAAGGCGTCGCCCCGCTGGAAGAGTATCTGCAAAACATCTACGAGGCGGAGGAAGCGCGGGAGGTCTTACGCACCGTGCGCGAAGGCGAAGGGCTAATTGTGTTCATCAGCGCGTGTCCTGCGGTGAGCCACATCAAGGCGAGCGGAAGAACACTCTCTCGCTGGTATGAGTTGACCACAACCTCGGTGATGGATGCGATTGCAACGGCTGCCGGATTCCGCTTTGCCATGTTAAATTATGACGAAGACACGGGGCGCGCGGAATACACGATTTCCAAATAATACCTGCCCGGAAGCAGGCAACAGACCATACAAAAGGATGATTGCATGGCGTATTTGATGGCGATTGATCTCGGCACGACCGGCTGCCGCAGCATGGTGTTTGACGATAGCTTGCGTCTATTGGGCGCGGACTATATCGAATACGGCCTGATCACGCCAAAGCCGAACTGGTATGAGCAGGACGCAACTCTCTGGTGGGAAATCGCCTGCCGCACCATGCAAGCTGCTATCGCGAAAGCCGAAATCGACGGCAAACAGATCGTCTCGATCAGCGTCAGCTCTCAGGGAATCAGCGTCGTGCCGGTCGATCAAAACCTGCAACCACTGAGCAACGCGCTTAGCTGGATGGACACACGCGCGGAAGAAGAGGAACGGCTGCTGATTGCCGAGCTTGGGCAGGAAAAAACGTTTTTACGCACGGGCAAGCGTATCGCCGCGACCTATACATTGCCCAAACTGCTCTGGATGCAGGCGCATCAGCCGACGATTTTTTACGCCGCGGATCGATTTTTGATGCCGCTGGATTTTTTGACGGCGAAGTTGACGGGACGTGCGGTTACAGATCCCTCTATGGCGTCCGGTACGCTGCTCTACAATATGCGAGTCGGTTGCTGGCATCAGCCGACGCTACAGAAGTATGGAATCGCGGAGGATCAACTTGCGCAGATACTGCCAAGCGGCAGCGCGGCGGGAACCGTTTTGCCGGATGTCGCAAAGAAACTGGGACTGTCCTGCGACTGCATCGTTTGCGTGGGTGCGCAGGATCAGCGCTGCGCCTCGCTCGGCGCGGGACTCGCGCCCGACGTTGTGACGGTTTCGCTGGGAACGGCTGCCGCGGTCTGCAAGCTCTCCAACCGGTTTGCGCCGGAAGACGGCATGCATGTCGGCTGGTCTCCTTACGTTTTTTCCGGCGAATGGGTCAGCGAGAGCGTCGCGGGAGCCGCGGGCGCAAGCCTCCGCTGGCTACGGGACAGCATCTATCGGGAGACGAACTATGACGCGATCAACCGGGAGGCGCAATGCGCACGTGAAAAGGGCAGTGACGTTACGTTTTTGCCGTATCTCTGCGGGCCGGGATTTCCGCGATTTGATCCCGCGTCGACGGGGTGTTTCCACGAAATCACGATGGCGACCGAGCGGGGGGATCTCGCGCTGGCGGTCATGCGCGGCGTCGTCTACCAAATTCGCGAGATATTGGAATCGATGGACGCGCATAGCGAAACAAAGCGCCTTGTCCTATTTGGCGGCGGAGTCAAGAGCACGCTCTGGCGGCAACTGTTTGCGGACGGCTTGGGAATACCAGTTTCCATTCCGGAAAACGCGGAGACGGCGGGCGTTGGTGCCGCAATATTGGCGGGGCTTGGCGCGGGTGTGTTTCGGCGGGAGCAATTGCCGCAAATTGCGATTTCGCAAGTTTGCCTGCCCTCCGAATTCTCAAAAGAGGAAGAGAGACAGTATTTACGTTTTCGCGCGCTGGAGCAAAAGCTGGAATCCGGTCACGGCGCGTGAAGAGACAGATCGATGTAACCTGCAACTTAGCAGATCAACGGCACAAGAGGTGAGCGCATGAAAGCCATCGTCAACGCAAATTTGGTTCTGGAGGATCGGATGCTCTTAAACGGGGCAATCCTGATCGACAACGGTCGGATTCTATCGTTTGGCCCGATGGATGAGCTGAAAATTTCGCCGGACGCGGAGATTTTCGACGCGCAGGGAAAATGGGTCGGCCCGGGGTTTGTGGATATCCATTGCCACGGTGGAAACGGATTTATGTTTGACACCGACCCCGTGCGCGCCTCCGCGCATTTTCTTGCGCACGGCGAGACGACGGTATTGGCAACGCTCTATTACAACCTTTCCTATGACGAGATGCTGGACGCGATCCGGCGGATCAAGGACGCGATGCGACAGGGCAGCGCGCCAGCGATCGGCGGCATCTATATGGAAGGGCCTTATATGAACCCGAAATACGGCGCTTCGCCGGAGAAAAACAAATGGCGAGGGCCGATTAAGCCCGATGAGGCGAACGCGCTGATTCAGGCAACAGGAGAGAGCGTTTTAGTTTGGGCAGTTGCGCCGGAGAGAGAGGGCGTTGCCTCGTTTGTGCAGGCAGCGAAAGCTGCCAATCAAAACGTACGGTTCGCCGTTGGGCA
>JAQVML010000377.1 GCA_028703645.1 Eubacteriales bacterium | reverse complement strand
ATCTGGAAACGCAGGCGGAAGGCGCGCTGTTTGGCGAGCAGGATGCTGCCGCAAGCATTCCGGCAAGAGTAGAAAACGAATACCAGCAGCCGTCTTCTTCCTCCGATGCGGAGAAAGCGTTTGACGACTATCTGGCGAATATTGATTCGTTTGCGTCGCCAGCGCCGACGGCAGAGCCATCGACACCCGTACAGCCAGCCGCAACGCAAGCCACAGCCGCGCCGGAGCCTTATTCTGAACAAGCTTGGTCGCACGAATCGTTTACCAGCGATCTGGAACCGCAGGCGGAAGGCGCGCTGTTTGGCGAACAGGATGCTTCCGCAAGCATCCCGGCAAGAGTAGAAAACGAATACCAGCAGCCGTCTTCTTCCTCCGATGCGGAGAAAGCATTTGACGACTATCTTGCGAATATCGCTTCGTTTACAACGCCAGCGCCCGTATCTGCGCCAGCGGTCGAAACAAGCAATCCGCCCGCACCGGCGCAACCGGAAGCAGACGCCTACGTACAGAAGGCCTCCTCCATGGATGCGGAGCAGGCGTTTGACGATTATTTTGGCAAAACCACGGCGACAGCGCCGGAAGCGAACGCAGCACAGACATCCGCCGCTTCAAGCGAATGGTCTTACGCGCCGACGTTTGAGGATGGCAAGCCGCAGGCGGATACGGCGGCATATGACACGGCGCAGGAACCCGAGGAAGAAGAGGAACCCGCACCCGCGCCGCGCAAGTATAACGAATACGGCGAAATTCGCGAGTGGGAGCCGGAACCCGAACCCGAAGCGGATTTGGACGATGTACCGACCGTTTCGCGCTATATGGGGCAATCGGATCAAAGCGACGATATCTCGTTGGACGATCTGCTCGACGAAATCATCAAAGCCGGAGATTAAGCATTTGTTTGCCCGATTTTTCTGACAGGAGGCTCCATCATGGACTGGAAAAACATTGATAAGCAGCAACTCGTCACGATCATTATTGCGATTGTCGGCACGTTTATCCTCTCGATTATTCGAGTGCAGGTGGACGCGAATACGACCGCAATCGGCGCGATGAACTCCTACGCATCCTTGCAGGATGTCGGCATCATCGCCTCCGTTATGGCGCTCGGCTCGCCCTGGGGCGTGATTGCCCCGGTCGTAGGCATCGTGATTGGCGATATCGTGATGGGCAGCAAAAACTTCATCATCGGCAACATCATCATTCGCAGCCTGATGGCGCTTTTCGCGCTCTCGTTTGCGGCCAAGGTGGACGACTGGAAAAAGAGCTTTGTCGTTGCCGGCGTGATGGAAGGCATTATGCTTGTGCTGTTTCTGATCTATGATTTTGTAATCATTCGCGAGTTTAAGATCGTGGGTGTTACGCTGCTGCTGCAACTGGCGCAGGCGGTTGTTTGCGCGCTGATTTGCGCGGTGGTGCTGCGCTATATGCCGGTCATGCAACCTGACAAAATGCTTGAGATTCGCAGACCGGTCGAGTAGGCGGGAGGGGCGTTATGTTTTTAACCGTTTTGGGTCGCAACGGCCCGTATCCCAGACCCGGCGGCGCTTGCAGCGGGTATTATATTGAGGATGGACCTACGCGCGTGCTCATCGACTGCGGAAGCGGCGTGCTTTCGCGCTTGCTGGAGCATGTTCGCCCGGAGCATTTGGACGCGATCGTGCTGTCGCACCTGCATTTTGACCATTGTTCTGATCTGTTCGTGATGCGATATGAGTTGGAGCAGCAGGATGTGCGCGAGGGAGAAGAAAAACGGCGCGTTCCGCTCTACACCCCTGCGGAACCGTTTGAAACGCGAAAGGCGATCACCACCGGCGCGCTGTTTGCGCAGCACACGGTCAAGGGCGGGGAGGAGATTCAGATCGGCACCCTGCGCTTTGCTTTTACGCCGATGGCGCACCCCGTGCCGACCAACGGCATGCGCATAACGGGCGCGGATGGCGCCGTGCTGTTCTTCACGGGGGACACAAAGCCTTATCCCGGCATGGAAGCGGGGGCAATGGGCGCGGATGCGCTGCTTGCGGATGCTTGCTTTGTCGATTCTTCGCAGACCGGCCCGCATATGAACGTAAAAGAGGCTTGCCAAATGGCGCGAAACGCCAACGTAAAAACCCTGTATCTCACGCATTTATGGGGAAAACGCGACACCGAAGAAGAGATGAAAAAAGAGATTGACTTCCCCTCCGCGATTGTGGTAAAAGAACGGGTGAGATATTGTATTTAGAAGAATAAATGCAATTGCTCAGCGTTTGAAGCATAAGCAGCTGTGTATATGTCATTTGGCGGCGTTTGAGCGCTTTTGCGCGATTCCGCCCGCTTTCTGCGTGCCGAATAGAGGTAAAATTTCCCTGTTTACGGGATGAATTCTGTTCAAAAATCGGGAAGCATGCTATAATAAATCGATAAAATGTGATTGAATATAATAATACGGAGGATACCACCATGGCAAAGAAGACGATTGAAGATATCGACGTCGCAGGAAAACGCGTGCTGGTGCGCGTGGATTTCAACGTTCCCCTCACACCCGAAGGCAAAGTTGGAGACGACAAGCGCATTGTCGCTGCTCTCCCGACGATTCAATACCTGCTGGATCATAAAGCGAAGGTTATTCTCTGCTCGCACCTTGGTCGGCCCAAAGGCGTTATGCCCGAGTTTTCTCTTGCGCCCGTTGGCGAGCGCCTGAGCGAGCTGCTGCCCGACGTGCGCATCTGGATGGCGGACGACTGCATTGGCGA
>JAQVML010000376.1 GCA_028703645.1 Eubacteriales bacterium | reverse complement strand
AACTGCATCACGGAACGCGTCCGCACGGTGGATGGGCAGATCACGACCTATCCCGCGATGGGGCTTTCGCTCACGTATGATCACCGCGCGGTGGACGGCGCGCCCGCGAGCCGCTTCCTGAAGGATCTTGTCACGGCGCTGGAGCACTTTGACCTGCTCCTGATCGACTAAGGAGGAAGAAGAAAATGGCTTTTGATTTAATCGTACTCGGCGGCGGCCCTGCAGGATATCTCGCCAGCGAACGCGCGGGCCACGCGGGACTTTCCGTACTCTGTATCGAAGAGCGCAACGTTGGCGGCGTCTGCCTCAACGAAGGCTGCATCCCCACCAAAACGCTGCTGTATTCCGCAAAGGTTTACGACGGCGCGGCACACGGCGATAAATACGGCATCACTGCCGAAGGGCTGAAGATCGATCACGCAAAGGTCGTCGCCCGCAAAGATAAGGTGGTCAAGACGCTCGTCGCGGGCGTTTCCTCCGCGCTAAAGGCAAACCATGTAACGCTTGTCAACGCGCGCGGCGTGATTACGGGCAAAAATAGCGAAGGATACACTGTGACCGCAAATGGCGAAACTTATGTCGGTAAGCGGCTCCTGATCGCGACCGGTTCTTCGCCCGCGGTTCCGCCGATTCCCGGCCTGAAGGAAGGCCTTTCCGCAGGGTTTGTTTGTACCAACCGAGAAATACTCGCGCTCACCGAAAAGCCGGAACACCTCGTCGTGATCGGCGGCGGCGTGATCGGGTTGGAACTCGCGAGCTACTTTACCTCGATCGGCTCCAAGGTGACCGTGATCGAGATGCTCGACCACATCGCGGGCGAAAATGACGCGGAGCTGGTTGGCATTCTCAAAAAGAGCTTCGAAAAACGCGGGGTTACGTTCCAGCTTTCCGCGAAGGTCACGGAAGTGACTGCCAACGCTGTGAAGTATGAAAAAGACGGCGCGGTCAGCGAGGTCGTCTGCGACAAAGTGCTGCTTTCGATCGGGCGGCGCGCCAACACGAAGGACATCGGCCTTGAGAGCATCCATGTGCTCACAGAGCGCGGCGCTGTCGTGACCGACGCGCACATGAAGACCAATCAGCCGGAAGTCTACGCGGCGGGCGACGTCAACGGAAAATCGATGCTCGCGCATACGGCGTATCGCGAGGCGGAGGTTGCGGTGAATTGTATTCTGGGTAAAAAGGACACCATGCGCTACGAAGCGGTGCCCGGCGTGCTCTACACCAACCCGGAACTGTCGGCAGTCGGCGAAACGGAAGCCAGCGCAAAGGCAAAAGGACTCGATTTTACCTGCGTCAAGATTCCAATGCGCTTCTCCGGCCGCTATCTGGCGGAGAACGACGGAGGCGACGGCATCATGAAACTCGTGGTCAACAACGCCACCAAGCAGGTGCTTGGCGCACAGCTTCTGAGCAATTATTCCAGCGAGTTTATCGTAACGGTCGGCACGTTTATCGAGCTGGGCATGACGCTGGACGAGATCAAAAAGATCGTCTTTCCGCATCCGACGGTGTCTGAAATCATCCGCGAAGCGGTTTTCCAATATTAATTTGATGTGTTTGTAATAAGGAGATAGTGTATGTCGAAACAAATTTTTATCGATCCCAATGTGGTTAGAAAACCCGAAACGCTCTCGTTCCCGCCGATTCCGGTCAACCAGTACCAGAAGAGTGTCAAGGATGAGAAGAAGAACTTCACAAAGGAAGAGTTTCTCAATATCTACCGCGATATGGCGTATATCCGCGAGTTTGAGACCATGCTCAACCTCATCAAGACGACCAACGAGTATTGCGGCGTGCAGTATAACCATCCCGGCCCGGCGCACCTTGGCATCGGGCGAGAGGCCGCCTATGTTGGCGCGGCCTATGAGCTCACGCTGGACGATTACACCTTCGGTTCGCACCGTAGCCATGGCGAAATCATCGCCAAAGGTCTGCGCTCCATCCAAATTCTGGATGACGCGAAGCTCATGGAAATAATGGAAAACTTCTTTGGCGGCCGCACGCTCTCCGTCATCAAGGACAGCGGTAAAACGGTCAAAGAAATCGCGATCAACTTCCTGCTCTACGGTATGATGTGCGAAACGTTCGCGCGCAAAAACGGCTTTAATCAGGGTCTCGGCGGCTCCATGCACGCGTTCTTTACGCCTTTTGGTATTTACCCAAACAACGCGATCGTCGGCGGCAGTGGCAGCATCGCTCCGGGCGCCGCGCTGTATAAACTCAGCAACAAGAAACCAGGCGTGGTCGTCTGCAACATTGGCGATGGTTCCATCGCCTGCGGCCCTGTCTGGGAAGGACTCATGATCTCTGCGATGGATCAGGTTCGCACCCTCTGGGGCGAAAATGGCGGCGGCATGCCGATTATCTTCAACATCAACGACAACTTCTACGGCATGGGCGGCCAGACGCGCGGCGAAACGATGGGCTACGACATGGTAGCGCGTATCGCGGCGGGCGTGATGCCCTCCGCCATGCATGCAGAGCGCGTAGACGGTTTTAACCCGCTCGCGGTTATCGACGCATATCGCAGAAAGATTCCCGTTGCCAAGGCGGAAGGCCCTGTGCTGCTCGACCTTGTGACCTATCGTTTCAGCGGACACAGTCCGTCGGACTCCAGCACCTATCGCACCAAGGAAGAGATCGAAGCCTGGGAAGCGCAGGATTCCATCACGTCGTTTGGCAAGCAGATCGTTGAAGCAAAGATTGCGACGCAGGACGAGCTGGACGCGA
>JAQVML010000375.1 GCA_028703645.1 Eubacteriales bacterium | reverse complement strand
TTGAAAGATGCAGATCCTTGGCGCTTTCAAAGCAACGCAACGCGCGCTTTGCATCCCCCTTGGCATCCAGCCCGAGCATGTAGATTGCGTTATCGCACAAAAAGTTTGGGAGAACGCCGGAGGAACGAACGGCCAACTCGGGGACATCCAAAGACTGAGGGCGCTCAAACTCCTTGCCATTGCGTTCAACCGTCTGTTTTAGGCGCAGTAGCCCAATCAGGTTTCCGTTGGTATCTAGCTGCAGCCCGTAGGAAACGCTGGCTTTGGAGTAATACCTTGGTGCAATCAGCTCTTCCTCCCGCAGGGTCTCATAATAGCGTGTGAGCGCTTGCAAAATCACGATACCACCCCGCAATCTTTCAGATTCATCATGCCATCCGTCAGCGTTGCGCGAAAGAAGGTTGGGCGGATGTCCTTCGGATTGCTGTAGTCCATGTCATACAACATATACCCGAGATCCTTTTTACCAAGCAGTTCCTCTGGTGGCGCGGGAAGGTCGCCTTCAAATAACCGGACGTTAGCGGGAAACTCCCGGCAGCCAAAATAGGGCTGCATAAAGTTCTTGCCGCCTTTGAGCCGCTCGCAAGTGATCGCGTAGAACTTCTCCGGCGTGTCGTTCGCGTTGGCTTTTGCAGTCATCTCAAAATGCGCGGAGATGATGTAGCGAACGTCGGTCAACACCAGCGAGGCGCGCTGCTGAATCGTTTCTGAGGTATTGAGGTAGAGCGGCGCGTTCTTTCCGTTCATGACTTCTCGAACATTGCTTGCGGAGATCTTCTGGCTGACCTCGTTTCTGCGGATGTTGGTGAAGCGGATGGGATTACAGACGTAGATGCTGTCGATCACCCACTTCAGCCCGTTATGCCAATACACGGCCTCAATGAGCCCCCGCGCCGCGCTGGGCGTGATGACGTCATAACTCACGCGCTCGGTCTTCATCTCTGGACGGGAAAAGAGCGCGTACTTTCCCCAAACCTCGATTAGGATACCATAAGCCAAAATCATCCCTCCTTCGTTTTATTGTGAAAATAAAAGTTAAAGCAGCTCTCAAAAATACGATCTCATTCCGGTTAGTGCCTGTCAAAAGGGCTAAATGATCCAAAAAACGCTTGAAAGGAGCGGCAGGTTGCCACTCTTTTGCGTTAGCAGACGATTGCGATTCCGTCCTGCGGAATATGTAGGCCGGTGTCGCTTGAATAGAGCGTTTCATCGCGCAGAACCGCGATCTCTTCATCCAGCACCTCCAGCGCCCCTGCGCCAAACAACAACTCATATTGCTTGGGGTAGATCGAAACGGCATGCAACCCTGTCTGCCGAAGGAGCTTGTTGGTGCGCACGCCTGCGCGCAGGAGGCGGATCAGTTCGCGCGATTCTTGATCCTCTGGAATAAGCACCATGCGCGTAGGGGATTCGATGACGCGGAACTCCTCCGCAATCTTGGCAAACGGAATACTAAGACCCTGACGGATACCGTCGTTGATTTGCTTCACAATGTGTTTTTTATCGAGGGAATCTCCCAGAAAAGCAAACAACCGGGAAAAATAGGTGAAGATCACTTCCGGCGCGGAGATATCCGCAAATTGCTGAATCAGAATATGCGTTACGTCGACGGGCAGCCGAAGAGACGGAGGAAGCTTGGATTGATACCGCGCTTCCGGCTCGAAGAGATAGACAACGGAGTCCTCCGCGCTTCGGTTGCCTTCGCGGTTGCAGCGTCCCGCCGCCTGAATGGCGGAATCTAGCCCCGCCTCTTCCCGATAGACCACAGGAAAATCGACATCCACACCCGCTTCGATGAGGCTCGTGGAGATGACACGACAGGGGAGGGATTCACGCAAGCGATCGCGGATTTCGGCGAGGATTCGCCTTCGGTGCGAAGGGGTCATCAACGTTGAAAGATGATAGTTTCCCTCGCCGGACAGACCAGCAAAGAGCGTTTGCGCCTGTAACTTTGTGTTGACGATACAGAGAACCTGATCGAGATGATTGAGCCTGTCGAGCAGCGTTACGTCGTCGAGTTCCTTCGCATACTCAAAATGGACGCGATGGAGCGCCTGATAGAGCGCCTCGTGATCCTTGCAAATCTCTCGAATGCTGCCGGGATCGTCAAAGAATTGCCCGAGTGCAGGCTGCGTCGCGCTGCAGAGCACCGCCGTACAGCAATGGTTGCGCACGAGTTCCTGAATAGCTTGCACACAAGGACGCAACAGATCTTTCGGAAGCATTTGCGCTTCGTCAAAAATGATGACACTGTTTGCGATGTTATGCAGCTTTCGGCAGCGAGAGGTGCGGTTAGCAAAGAGTGACTCAAAGAATTGCACGTTTGTGGTGACGACGACCGGCGCGTCCCAGTTTTCGCTGGCCAGCGCGCGGGGATCGGTTTCGCGTTCGTCGGTGGATTCATAACTCACGTTATGATGATGCTCCAGCACGTTTTGATCCCCGAGCGCGTTGCGAAAAACCGCCGCCGTCTGGTCGATAATGGAAGTATAGGGGATAACGTAGATAACGCGACGCAGTTCGTTTTTCATCGCGTGTTTCAGCGCAAAAGCAAGAGAGGAGAGCGTTTTTCCGCCGCCGGTCGGCACGGTGAGCGTATAGATTCCGCGCGGTTCCTCCGCCATGCGGAGGCAATCTTGCTGCACTTGATTTCGCTTTTCAGCAAGCGGAGTTTTTGGCGGGCCAAACGCGGAGAGCCGATCGAGCAGTCGCTCGTACAACACGGGGATGGAAT
>JAQVML010000374.1 GCA_028703645.1 Eubacteriales bacterium | reverse complement strand
GGATCTCTGTTACCGCACCGAATTGATTATAGAAAAACACATAGTAAGCAGGCGCAAACTTCGCGATCAGCGTCGTTGAGCCGTCTTCTGTTACGCTCTGTGTCCCAAAGGAGTCAAACAGATCGTCGTCGGGCGTATACCATCCGGCAAACTTCTGCCCTTCCGGCGCGCTCGGCATTGCCGGAGCATCCAGCGTGTCGCCGGTGGCGACGACCTTGGTTGCCACGGTTGTTCCGTCAACGACAAACGTGTAATTCCAGAGCGGAACCGTTTCCGGAATGATGCTGCCGGGCATAGAAAACGCGGAGAACAAGACTTTCTCGTCTGCAACAATGGGTTCTTCCTCGGTCGCCGGCGCATCCTCCAATTCGCCGAACTGTGCGTTTAATACGAGGTCGGACGTGACCGGTGTGCTAAAATCATAAGCCTGACCGGGTTTTACATACCAATACAGGAATACTTGTCCAACAAATTCATCGCCATCCGGTACGGCCGGAATGGCAGGAGCCGCGACCGTGTCGCCTTCCGCAACGGTTTGCTGCATGCTCCAAACCGTTTGATGATCGATTACAAAGTTGACGATATACGTCTGCGGCCCTTCCGGAATGACATCCTCAAGCGGTGTTTCCGAAGGAACCGGTGTTTCTGAAACAGCGGTCGTTTCGGAAGCAACGGGCGTTTCTTCCGCAGCATCCGAAAGCGCGGGCGTAGGCGTCGCCTCCGCAGCGTCGCTCGGCGTTTCGGTCAGATCGCTCGCAGGCGTCTGCTCACTTGCAGGTTGCGTTGCCTCCACGGGCGCGCTGGTCTCTTCAGGCGCAGGCGTGTCTTCCGCCAGCGTACTGGTCGGGAGCAGCGAAAGCACCATCAGCACGCAGAGCGTTAAGCTGAGGAATCGTTTCATCTGCGACCATTTCAACATATTTCTTGCCTCCTAGATCTATCAAACAAACACAGTTGCGAACAACTGGATAGAGATATTTTTAGACTTTAGCATATTGTACGAAATTTACATTACATATTTGTTGCATTCCCCATCTTTTATTCATGTCTTTTTTGTGAACTTCCTACCAATATATAGGGGTTTTTGAAAAATCGAGGATTATTGTTACATCCGTGTTGCTTGTGCTTTTCCGAGTCTATCGTCTGAAATTGTTACATGGCAACATTTTGGTGTACTGCGGAATCAAAAAAGCCACGCGCATGTATCTTCACTCACCTCAAATGACGCACGAAATAGAATAAAAAAGAACCGCGAGTGTTCTCCACCCGCGGTTCTTGATTTTTCATTTTGTTACAAAAGCGTTACGCCCGCATGCTCGCAGAGCGCCATTGTTTCAGCATCCCAAAGCGAACTTTGCACCTCGCCGATATGCGCTTTATTCAGTAAAAGCATGCATAAGCGGGACTGACCGATACCACCACCGATCGTCTGCGGCAGCTTGCTTTCCAACAACATCTTGTGGAATGGCAGTGCTCTTCTGTTGTCGCAGCCAGCCAGGGTAAGCTGGCGGTCGAGTGTTATAGCGTCCACGCGAACGCCCATGCTGGAGATCTCAAACGCGCAATCCAGCAGCGGATTGTAGAACAAAATATCGCCGTTAATCTGCCAGTCGTCATAGTCCGGCGCTCTGCCGTCGTGCGGTTTTCCGTCCGAAAGTTTCCCGCCGATTCCCATTACAAACGTGGTCGGGTGTTGCTTGACATAGCGATACTCGCGCTCCTTAGGGTCACAGTCCGGATAGAGATCGAGCAATTCCTGTGCGCTTACGAAGGAGACGTCCCTGCTGACAAACGGGGTGAGCACATCGTACTTTGCGCAGATGATCTGTTGTGTGTAATAGATCGCGTCCACGATGTTTAGAACGGTTTGCTTTAAGGTTTCTTCCGTCCGCTCTTCCGGCGTAATCACCTTTTCCCAGTCCCACTGATCCACATAAACCGAATGCAGATTATCCAGCACCTCGTCGCGGCGAATCGCGTTCATATCGGTCACAAGCCCCTTGCCAGAGCGAAAACCGTACCGGCCGAGCGCATACCGCTTCCATTTCGCGAGAGACTGCACCACCTCGCCGTAGCCACCCGTCGCGGGAATGTCGAAGGAAACGGGGCGCTCCACGCCGTTGAGATTATCGTTTAATCCCTCCGCCGGATTGACGAACAGCGGAGCCGAAACGCGCTTGAGGCGCAACACTGCGGAGAGGGATTCCAAAAACGTACTTTTAATGATCTCGATGGCATTCTGCGTGTCGTAGAGCCCCAGTTTGGAGCGGTAGCCCTGCGGAATGAACGACTTGGACATGATTTCTCCTCCTTTGACCCGATGCGGGTATAAAATAAGTTTAGCCTTGCTGAAAAATGGTTGTCAAGCGATTTATCCTCGAATCTACGAAATAATATATCAATTTTACTTGCGCGCACCAATCCTTGCGTATCGGCAGCCTCGCGCGGCATTGACACACCGCTTGCCTATGGATAATATGATACGCAGATAATGCGTGTTTTCCCAATCGTGATTTGATGGGTTCGCACGCGCAGCAGCAGGAGGAATGGATGCAACAGAGCAACACAAAACCAACAAAAAAGAAATTGTCCGCGGCTATTTTTTTTGCGTTATCCTCCCGAAATCTGCTCAATTGGGTACCGGATCAAGCGTATCTTTCCGCGATGTGGCTCGCATATTTTCACAAGAAATTCGACTGGAAAAATCCGAAATCGTTCAACGAAAAAATCCAGTGGC
>JAQVML010000373.1 GCA_028703645.1 Eubacteriales bacterium | reverse complement strand
CGTCATCCTCGTCGTCGCGGCGGACGACGGCATTATGCCGCAGACGGTGGAGGCGATCAACCACGCGAAAGCCGCAGGGGTACCGATCATCGTCGCCATCAACAAGATGGACAAACCCGACGCGAACCCAGACCGCGTGAAACAGCAACTCACCGAGTATGAACTCGTTTCCGAAGAGTGGGGTGGCCAGACCATCATCGTGCCTGTCTCCGCGAAAAAGCAGCAGGGCCTCGATACCCTGCTTGAGATGATCCTCTTGCAGGCGGACGTGTTGGAACTCAAAGCCAACCCAAAGCGCCTCGCAAAGGGCACGATCATCGAAGCAAAGCTCGACAAGGGACGCGGCCCGCTGGCGACCGTTCTCGTGCAAAACGGCACGCTGCGCAGAGGCGACACAATCGTCGCTGGCACGGCGTACGGCAAAGTACGCGCCATGACGGACGACAAGGGCAACGCGGTTATCGAAGCAGGCCCCTCGACGCCGGTTGAGGTGCTCGGCTTTAGCGAAGTGCCGGATGCTGGCGATATCCTGAACGTTGCGGGAGTGGACAAGCTCTCGCGTCAGGTGGTTGAGGAGCGCCGCGATAAGATCAAGGCGGCCCAGCTCAAGAGCAAGAGCAAGGTTTCGCTGGACGATCTGTTTACGCAGATGGCGGCGGACGAGCTCAAAGATCTCAATGTTATCGTTAAGGCGGACGTGCAGGGTTCTGTCGAGGCCGTCAAGCAGGCGCTGGAAAAACTCAGCAACGAAGAGGTTCGCGTGCGCTGCATCCATGGCGGCGTTGGCGCGATCACGGGAACGGACATCATGTTTGCTTCCGCTTCCAACGCGATTGTCATCGGCTTCAACGTGCGTCCAGATTCGGGTGCGCGCAACATGGCGGAAAAAGAGAATGTGGATGTGCGCCTCTACCGCGTCATCTACAACGCCATCGACGACGTGAAAGCTGCCATGCAGGGCATGTTTAAGCCGGTCTTTAAAGAGACGGAGCTTGGCAGAGCGACCGTTCGCGAAACCTTCAAGGTCACGGGCGTTGGCACCATCGCGGGCGCATACGTCAACGAGGGCAAGATTACGAGGAGCGCGCAGGTTCGCGTGGTACGCGACAGCGTGGTCGTTCACGAAGGCAAGATCGCCTCGCTCAAGCGCTTTAAGGACGACGCGAAGGAAGTTCTTACGAGCTTTGAGTGCGGCATCGGCATCGAAGGATTCAACGATCTACAGGAAGGCGACGTGATTGAAGCCTTTGTTGTAGAAGAAGTAAAGCGTACTTAATCAACAGGCGATCGTTCCGGTTCATTTTACGGGAATTTAAACGCTAAAAAATCTGGAATATTTCGCTTGTTTCGGCCGCTTGGCGCGTGCCGGGCGGAGGAGGGCATATGGCAACGTTTCGCGCAGATCGCAGGAACGAAGAAGTAAAAAAGACGATCAGTGAAGTTATTCGCGAGATGAAAGACCCCCGAATCTCGCCGATGACCGCGCTGACCGAGGTTGAGGTCACAAAAGATCTCAAGTATGCGAAGGTGAAAGTCTCCGTCTACGACGAGGACGAGAAGAAGCGAATTTCGAGTGTGGAAGCGCTCAACCACGCGGCAGGGTTCATTTCGCATGAACTTGGCGCGCGCATGCGCATCCGCGCTGTGCCGAGCATCAAGTTTACGCTGGACAACTCGATTTCTTACAGCGTTCGCATCTCGGAGATTCTCAACGAACTGCATCAAGCGGACAAGAACGAACCGCAACCAGAAGACGGGAAGGAGTAACGCCATGCTGCAGGACGCCGTCCGGTTTCTACGGACGTATGATGATATTCTGCTGATTGCGCATGTCTCTCCGGATGGCGACACGCTCGGCAGCAGCTTCGCGCTCTATGGCGCGCTGCTGGAGCTGGGCAAACACGCACAGGTGGTCTGCGAAGACCCCGTCCCGGCAATCTACCGGTTCCTTCCGTTTTCGGATCAACTCATACCGCCCGAGCAGGCGCGCCCTGCCGAGGCGGTTGTTTCCGTTGACTGCGCGGATTTGGGCAGAACCGGGCGTTGCGAGCCGCTCTTTCGCGCAGCGAAGGCCACGCTGAACATCGATCACCACGGCACCAACGACAACTACGCCGTATCCAACTATGTGCAAAAAGCGGGCGCGACAGGCGAGCTGATCTACAACGTAATCGCCTGCCTCAAGGTGCCGCTTAATAAGAATATCGCGAGTTGCCTGTATGCCGCCATCACGACGGACACCGGCAATTTTTCCTATAGCAACACCACGCCGGACACGATGCGAATCGCGGCGGATATCCTCGACACGGGGATCGATCTGCCGTTTCTCAACCGCAGTTTGTTTCGCACGGTGCCGTTTCACAAACTCAAGCTGCATGCGCTGGGCGTGAACAAGGCGCAGCTCTATGAATTCGGACGAATCGGCATTTCGACGATCACGCTCGCGGACATCGCCTCCTGCGGCGCAACCAACGAGGACACCGAGGGCATCATCGACTCCATTCGCGACATCGACACCGTGGAAGTCGCGGCGCTGCTGCGTGAGAGCGAGGATGGCCTGATTCGCGTGAGTCTGCGCGGAAAAACCTGCGCGGATGTCAGCCAGATCGCGGTCAAGTTTGGCGGCGGCGGGCACAGACTCGCCGCGGGTTGCACGATGCGGCCACCCATCGAGGAAGCAGCGGAGCAGATACTGACGCTTGCAAAAGAACTCTTGCACGGAATTTGTGAGTGATAT
>JAQVML010000372.1 GCA_028703645.1 Eubacteriales bacterium | reverse complement strand
CGGCTTCGCGCAGCGCCTCGGTATTGACGCTGTCCACCACCATGCGCGGGGTTGTAATCGCTTCCTTCGCCGCCGCACCGACGGAAACCTCATAGCGTTTCGGCGTCAGCGACGTGAGGGTCACCACACACGCGAGCGCAAAGCTCACGCTTAATACAATCGCGCCATAGATACGCGATTTCGGTTTTTCTGCTGCTTTTCGTTTCTTTCGTGACATGGGTTTTTGCGTTTCAGACACGATCTTCTCGTCCTCGTTCGTTTAGGATAGGCGAAGGAGTTCCTTCACCGGTCGATTAGGCGCGCTTTGGCTTTTCAAACCGTTCGTAAGCGCAGATAATCCGTTGCACGAGTTCATGCCGCACAACATCCTTATGCGTCAGGTTGATGATCTTGATTCCTTCCACATTATCCAGCACTCGCACCGCCTGCACAAGCCCGCTCACCTTTTCTTTGGGTAAATCAATCTGTGTGACATCGCCTGTCACCACGACGCGGGAACCTTCGCCGATGCGGGTTAAAAACATTTTCATCTGCTCGGTAGAGCAGTTTTGCGCTTCGTCCAATATGATATATGCGTTGTTGAGCGTCCGCCCGCGCATATACGCCAGCGGAGCTACCTCGATTGCGCCGCGCTCGTAGAGCGCCTTGTAGCTCTCCAGTCCCAAAAACTCCTGCAATGCGTCATAAAGCGGGCGCAGATAGGGGTCCACCTTGCTCTGCAGGTCTCCCGGCAAAAAGCCGAGTTTTTCGCCCGCCTCAACCGCAGGCCGCGTGAGGATAATCCGCTCAACTTCTTTGTTTTTAAACGCCTGAACCGCCATCGCGACCGCGAGATACGTCTTACCCGTTCCGGCGGGGCCAATGCCAAAGGCCAGCTCGAATTCCTTGAGCGCCTGGACATATTTCTTTTGACCAAGCGTTTTGCATTTGATCTGGCGGCCCTTGTTCGTGATGGCAATCACGTCGCCCATGATCTTTTCGATCATGTCCGCGTTGCCCTCTTTGGCAAGATCGACCGCGTAACGAATACGACTGCGATTGATCTTTTCGCCGCGCCGCTGCATGTCCAGCATCTTTTCGATGACGATGCGCGCAAGGTTTGCGCCATCCGACTCACCGGTAATGCGGATTCCGCGCTCTTCCGCGCTGATATGCGCGCCGGTCTCGTCTTCCAGCACACCAATGTTTTCGTCAAACACGCCAAACAAGCCCAATAGCTCGTCTACGTTCTCCAGCGGGATTGAAAGCATAACCCGCTCTGTTTCCTGTGTCAAGCAGCGCTCTCCTTTGTTGATGAAATGTTTCCATTCTGACGTGCGCGCCGCGTTTTTTGACGATTTGTATAGACCTGTCGCAAAAAAAAGCGGTTTTGCTTACTCGCGATTATAACACATGCCGCATGAAAATGCCACGCAACGTGGGCGATTTGGGCCGTTGTTCCGGGGTTTCACATGTAAATAATTCGTAAGTTTTTCACCCGAATGGACCCGGGTGCGAAAAGAAAGCCCGCCGTTTTTGTCCGGCGGGCATAATAATCAGGATTCGCTGACCGCATCATCGGCCGCGGGGTGTTTCTCGCTCCATCGATCCATGAAAAACGCTCCGATAAAGCCGCCAACCGCCGCAACGATACACAAGGCCGCCTCTTCCAATCCCGTAAACGAAACAGGGATGATCGGGATGGTTGACGCGATGACAAAACCGATGACGCAGAAAAACGCGATGCCATAGTGCTTGTCAAACAGGTTATTGACCATACGTGCCAGCAAAAGCACCGTGGCGATAATACCGATTGCAAACGGAATCAACACGTTGAGATCAAACGTTGCAATTCCCTCGGACATTGGTTGATACAGTCCAAGGAACATCAGCAGTGAAGACGAGCTCATGCCGGGCACGATGAGGCTGATGCCCCAGAGCGCACCACAGAAGATATACCAGCCAAAGCTAGGCGTGACGGTCGTCGAGGTGCTAAATTTCAGCGTGTAGAAGAACGCCAGCAGCGCTACGGTGCTGATCGCAAGCGCCACCCACATCCCTTTGGTTCTTCCGTTTTTCGAGCCTTCTCGTAAAAGGCCTGGAAATGTTCCACCGATGAGGCCGATAAACAGACTGACGATCACCGCAGCATTGAGGGAAAGAAGCTTCGCAATCACCCCGGCAAGGCCGACAAAGCCAATCGCCCAGCCAATTCCGATCGGGGTGAACATCTTCCAATATAACTTGAGGTTCTGAAACGGATGCGCTAGCACCGCCATCATCTGGCGATAAATACCGAAAACCACGCAAAGCACGCCACCGGAGATTCCCGGCAAAATTGCGCCGGCACCGATGAGAACGCCTTGGATCACGCGCACAAAAAAAAGACGTATTTTTGCAAATGCGGAGTTTGGTTTCTTTTCTTCCATTTGGTGTAACCTTTCGGGGTATGTCACCTATGAACGGATCATAAACGTAACATAGCTTTATATTCGACTCGTAAATCGAAATTCAGTATATACTATTCACAACTGATCAGCAACCCGATTAAACGATATGTCACAAGTTTGCCTCTTATCGATATTTGTTGTAGCTCATAACAGTTTCATGCGCGCATTGTCAGCTCCCGTTCTATTGCACGCGCGTAATTTAATATGATATAATGCGTTGATTTAGACAATGGGGAGGCTTGGTTTTGTTTACTGCAAACGGTTTTTACTCGCAACTCCACGGCAGCTATCTTCTCTATGAGGTCGGCCAGC
>JAQVML010000371.1:994-2748 GCA_028703645.1 Eubacteriales bacterium | reverse complement strand
GAATGCGATTCAGGCAAAGGAGCTGATTCTGCAAACCAGCGTTCCGTGCATCGTCGCAAAAGGGCGTAAGGGCGGAAGCAATGTGGCGGCGGCCATTGTCAACGCGCTCCTCTATCAGCTGACCCGAAACGAACCCGCTGGAAACCCCGCGCAATGATGTTCCCCTAACTCTCAATCACAACGAA
Source organism: Eubacteriales bacterium (assembly GCA_028703645.1). Lineage (GTDB taxonomy): Bacteria > Bacillota > Clostridia > Christensenellales > CAG-138 > UBA7703. The sequence goes on along the minus strand of JAQVML010000371.1, from coordinate 2,563 downwards.
ACGCAATGCCGCGTTCCGGACGGCCAGAGCAATCAAAAAGCTGTTTCTTCATCTAAGGATTGGGAACAACATCGCATCCTCGTTGAAAAATGCTGCTCGTTTGGATATCATGTGTCTAACGCACGTGGCGAGAAGCGCATGCTTGTTGTCGCATGAAGGCGTTGTTTAGAAGGGAAGACATGGCCACCGAAATCATCATTCTATCCGGCTTCTTGGGCGCGGGTAAAACAACACTTATTCAACGATGGCTCAAAGAAGGTGCTTTTCACGGCAGGATTGCCGTGGTGGAAAACGACTTTGGCGAGGTTGGCGTGGACGCGGAGTTGCTACGCTCCGGCAATATTTCGGTCACAGAGCTCAGCGCGGGCTGCATCTGTTGCAGTCTTTCAGGCAACTTTGTGCGCGCACTGGAGGAGTTGATCGAGAACTACACGCCGGACACCATCCTCATCGAACCCTCCGGCGTGGGTATGCTCTCGGATGTGAAAAAAGCATGTGCAAATCCTCGCATTCTGCCGCACGCAAGCGTGCGCTGTGCAGTCACGATTGTAGACATCAAGCGAGTGCATCGCTATTTGGAAAACTTTGGCGCGTTTTATGAGGATCAGATCCGCCGCGCAGACACGATCGTACTCAGCCGCGTGGAGCAAAGCCCGGAGTTGATCCCCGCCGCGCTGGAGCGTATCTTCGCGCTCAACGATCGCGCGCGGGTGTTTACCGAACCCTGGGATCGATTGGTTCCGGCGGAGGTGCTCTCTATCGATCCGCCGGCAAGCAAACCGCGAACCATGATCGGACGCCGCACGGAGCATGTTGCGCGCACAGCGGAGGATGTATTTGATACGATCACGATTCGTCCCAATCGCTTGTTTACCGATGGCGATCTGCACGCGCGGTTTTTACAGGCGGAGCAATGCGGTGTGCTTTTGCGCGCGAAGGGCGTTGTTGCTTCCATCGATGGCCCGCTCATTGTGCAGTATACCCTTGGTGAAACGCAGCTGGAGCCGTCAACCGTCAATGGGAATTTTCTCTGCTTTATCGGGCAAGGCTTAGACATTCAGCGGCTCAACGAGCTGTTTTACGGGGAATAGACATGCGTACACCAACCTTTGTTTTAACGGGCTTTGTCGACGCGGGCAAAACCACGTTGCTCAACCACATTCTTGCTCAGCAGGGCAGCAAGGATATGCGGCTCTTAGTGTTGCAGTTTGAGCAAGGCGAAGTCGAACCGACGAATCTTTCCCCCGGCGTTGTGCTACGCGCTTTTTCCGCTAGGCAGGCGGAAGCGGAGCCGAGAGCGATCTCGGATGCGATTGCCGCTTGCTTCTCCCCGGATCAAGAGCCGTTTCAGGAGGTCTGGATCGAATGGAACGGCATGCTGCCATACAATCTGCTCGAAACGATCTTTCTGCAGCCCGCTCTCCAAAAAACGCTGCGGATCGATCAGGTCATACACATTGCGGACGCGGAAAAGCTGAAAGCATTGCTTGCCGGAACGGGAGGCTTACTTCGCGACCAGCTCGCCACGAGCGACCTTGTCGTGCTCCGGAATACGGCGGGAACACTGAA
>JAQVML010000371.1:0-984 GCA_028703645.1 Eubacteriales bacterium | reverse complement strand
AGCCCCGGTGTAAAAATCACCGTTTGGCAATCCACGTCGTCGCTTCTACGAAACGTGTTTCGAACCCCGCTGCATCCGGTGACGCGCATCTCGCTTCCCCTCGTGGGCGCGGTCTTTCTTGCGCTTGCGTTTGCGCCGCATCTGGAGGGCTGGGGCATACCAATCAACAACATCGTCAACGCGTTTTTCGGCATGCTCTTGCAGGCGCTGCCGTTTTTACTCATCGGCGTGCTGCTTTCCTCCGCGATTCAAGTCTTCATCACGCGAGAATCGCTGGAGCGACGCATACCCAAATCGCTCTTTGGTGGCATGTTCTTTATGCTTCTCTCCGGCTTAATCCTGCCGGTATGCGACTGCGCGTCTGTTCCGGTCTTTCGCAGCATGGTGAAAAAAGGCATGCCGTTACACCTCGCGGTCGTGTTTTTTGCAGCTTCTCCCGTGATCAATCCCGTCGTCATGCTTTCCACCTATTATGCCTTTGGCGGCGATTGGAAGATGGTGTTTGTCCGCGCGGGTTTCGGCATCTTCATCGCGCTCGCGCTCAGCATCGTGTTTCGTCTGCATCCGCCCAAAGAGAGCGTTCTTGTCGGAGACGGCAAGAGCACTTTCTCCTGCGCCTGCGGGTGTGAAAACGAGCTGGAAACATCGTCCGGCGCAAAACAAAAGCTCCTTGCGTTCCTGCGGCATGCGCAGACGGAGTTCTTTTCCGTCGCACAATACCTGATTATCGGCGAGCTGATCGCAAGCGTGATCCAGTCGTTTTCCGCAACGCTCTTTACCGCGGGAACAGGCGGCGGGCTCGCGCTCTCCATGCTCATGATGATGGTAATGGCGTTCCTGCTCTCGCTTTGTTCTTCTTCGGACGCGGTGGTGGCACGCGGGCTTTCCGGCGCATTTCCTGCCATTGCATCTTGATGGATGTGCGTCCTTCCGGGGGGACGTTCCTTGTCGTTCTTCCGCTAGGTGCAATTCTTGCTGTTGTCA
>JAQVML010000370.1 GCA_028703645.1 Eubacteriales bacterium | reverse complement strand
AGATCGGACGGATGTAGTCCATCTGCTGAATCACAAAGTGCGAAGGATCGTAGTTGAGGCCAAAGTTTGCGCTGTCGATTGTGGAGAACATCTCGCGCCAGATGCGCGGAGAAATGGCGAGGTTTTTCCCGCCGGGCCACTCGTCCGCGGTGAAGAGCATCGGGCAATTCTCAATTGCCACGCGCACGCCGTTATCCTCGGCCAGCTTGATGAGATCCGGCCAGACTTTGGCAAAAAGCTTCATATTCTCCGAGACGCTCAAATACTGGTTTCTGCCGATAAAGGTATTCACCGTGTGCACGCCAATCTTCGGCGCGGAGACGATGAGTTTTTTGATGTGATTGATGGCGACTTGCGCCTTGTCCGCTTCCGGGTCGAGCGCGTTGGGATAATACCCCAACGCGGAGATCTCGACACCAGTCTCGGCGAGCTTGGACTGAATCAAGCGGATACGCGCTTCGTCCAGCGAATCTACGTCGATATGGGTGACGCCCGCATAGCGACGCTCCGCCTTGCCAACCGGCCAGCTCATCATCTCCACACAGCGGTAGCCATGCCCCGCCGCGAAGTCAACGACTGCTTCAAACGATTGATCCGGTAAAATTGCGCTGGCAAATCCAAGCTTCATGGTTTTGGTTCTCTTTTCTTGGATAATTTCATCTAGAGTAAGGAGGAAGAAAATGAAAAATACAATTTGTTCTGTCTGTTCGTCTTAAATTCAATTTATCATTCCTTTCATTGCATGTCAATAATATTTGCATATTTTACATGATATATTATTATTCGTTACATTTTTTACATTTCAGTTGAATTAAGTACAATTTTGTCGTCAATTTACAAAACCAATCAAATATGATATGATAATCTAACGTTGTGAAAAAAGGAACAATCATGTCTCAAGTAAAGAAAAAACCAACCCTACAGGACATTGCGGACGCGGCGGGGGTTTCCATCGCCACGGTTTCTCGCGCAATCAATAATAAAGAGAGCGTAAAGGAAGGCACGTACGATAAGATCGTACAGGCCATCTACGCGCTTGGCTATGATACGGTCGTGCGCCATGAAAGCCATCTGATTCTCATCCTGCTGCCGGACATCGACAACCCGTTTTATTCCGAGGTTATTCGCGGCATCTCCGCCGCGGCTGGCAGGCAGGGATATCAGGAGATCATCGTTCGCACAGGCGCGCATCCGCTGTCGCTCACGTTTATCGAAGACATGATCGAAAAGACGCATGCGGACGGCGTGATCACGCTCGATCCGATTCCCTCTGCGGCAACGATTTCGCAGTTGGAGATGCACACGCCTCTCATCCAGTGCGCCGAATATAATGAAGAGAGCCCGACCTCCTACGTTTCCATCGACGACGTGGCGGCGAGCCGCTCGGTCGTAGATTACATTCTGAGCAAAGGCAAGCGCAGAGTCGCGATGATCAACGGGCCGCTCAAGTATAAATACGCCAGAAAGCGCCAGCAGGGCTTTGTTGAGGGGCTTCTCGCCGCCGGTATCACGCCCGCGCAAAACCTCATCGTTCAGGTGCCGGAGTTTAGCTATGACGCGGCGGTCTCCATTGCAACCCAGCTCTTGAGCATGCAGGAGCGGCCGGATGCGATCTTTGCCGCGTCCGATGTGTTCGCCGTTGCGGCGGTCAAAGCCGCAAAACGCCTCGGCATCTCCATTCCGAAAGACCTCGGCATCATCGGTTTTGACAACACCAACATCTCCGTCATGAGCGAGCCCGCGTTGACTACGGTCAAGCAGCCGCAATATCAGCTGGGGTTTTTAGCCTGCGAAATGCTCATCGAGCAGATGCACAGCGAAAACTTTGCCCCGCGGCAGATCATGCTCGATGCGGAGATCATCATTCGCGAGTCACTCTAACGTTTCCTGATGATAACGATACGATTTTCAACCAGCGTTTGCTATTTTGCGAACGCTGGATTCTTTTTTAGGGACATTCTTTATGCGGGTGGTATAATGATCGCAACATCATCACGCCGGAGTAAAGAATGGTTCGATATCGCATACAAGTTCGGGGAATTGTGCAGGGCGTCGGCTTTCGTCCGTTTGTCTATCGGGAAGCCTTGCGTTTTGCGCTATCCGGGTTTGTCCAAAATACCTCTTCCGGCGTTACGATCGAAATCGAGGGTGAGCCTGCCGCGTGCGCCGCGTTTTGTTCCGCGCTGCGCGAGAACGCGCCGCCGCTCTCGCGTATCCAAAACATCGATCAAACCGAGGTGCCCGCTACGGGCGAGCGCGGTTTCTTCATCCACAGCAGTGCGGGAGGCGAGAAAACCGCGCTGATTTCGCCGGATATCGGCATCTGCGAGGACTGCAAGCGTGAATTGTTCTCGAAAGGGGATCGTAGATACCGCTATCCCTTCATCAACTGCACCAATTGCGGGCCAAGGTTTTCCATCATCGAGGATATTCCCTATGATCGCGCGAACACGAGCATGCGCGCATTTCCGCAATGCCCCGCTTGCCAGAGCGAATACACAAACCCGCTTGATCGCCGCTTTCACGCGCAACCGAACGCTTGCGCCGTCTGCGGGCCGGAGCTTGCGCTGTTTGTCGGCGGCGTACCGCAAAAAGGTGACGCAATCGCCCACTTTGCCGAATTGATCCGCACGGGCAATATCGTCGCGGTCAAAGGTCTCGGCGGATTTCATCTATCCTGCGACGCAACAAACGAATCCGCCGTGCAGCTGTTGCGCGCACGCAAGCAGCGCTATGAAAAGCCGTTCGC
>JAQVML010000011.1 GCA_028703645.1 Eubacteriales bacterium | reverse complement strand
TTTTACTCCCGTGAAAACATGAAAAAAGGAGCATACGCAAAAATACCGTGCGCCGCTCCAAACTCCAATTCTCAGTGGAACTTTTGTACATTTGTATCATATCCCGAATATCACCTGCTGTCAAACCCGTTTTGCATGATTTTTCTACAAAAATTGCCGCCATTACTTGCGCTTTTTCACGAAGTCCCATATGCTTATGTTATTAACAATGCAGTGAGGTCTTTTTTGGAACAAGCCGCCCAACTTTTGTACGATCAAATTCAAAACAATCCCGTCATCGCAGCCGTCGGCAACGAAGAGGAGCTGTCGCTTGCTCTTGATTCCGATTGCCGCGTCGTATTTTTGCTGATGGGCAACGTGCTCGATATCGGCTCTCTCACCCGACGCGTTCACGAAAGCGGCAAGCTCTGCGTGATCCATCTTGACCTGATCGAAGGGTTTTCGAGCAAGGAGATCGCCGTAGACGCGATTCAAAAAGCGACGAATGCGGAAGGGATCATCAGCACGCGCGGGGCTTTGATCAAACGGGCAAAGCAGATCGGCATGGCGGCCATTCAGCGCGGGTTCATGCTCGACTCCCGCTCGCTTGCCAGCTTTGAGCAGCAGATTGCGCAGAGCAAGCCCGATTTTGTCGAGATTCTGCCGGGGGTGCTGCCAAAGGTGATTTCCTCTCTGATCAGTCGAATCGATATCCCGATCATCGCGGGCGGATTCATCCACGAAAAAGAGGACGTGATCGCCGCGCTGCAAGCGGGCGCGCTCGCCGTCTCCGCCTCCAGCCCAAATATTTGGTCGGTGTAAGAACCCATATTAATAGCCCCGTGGCGATGCCACGGGGCTATTTTTTGCTTAGATTCGCGGCAAACTCGCCGCCGCGACGGATTGCCCGACCCGGCGAGACTCCTCGTCCGGCAGCAGCAGATTAATCTGCTCCGCCAGCGCCGGATAATCGCTCGCCAGCGTTTCGCGGCAGGCGGCTTCCATCAGCTTTCCGCCCTCGCCGGAGACCACGCGGCCTAAGAGCAGCAGGTGGTGAATCTCATAAAACATGTCATAGAGCGCGAGCGCATGCGCAAGGTAGACGCCGATGCTGCGATAGATACCCTCCACAGCAGCCCAACCTTCGGAGTGCAGCTTTTGCACTTCCTTGAGCTTCTCTGCGGGCGTAAGCGTTTCCGAGAGCGTAATCCCCGCCGCGGGAGCAAGTTTGATCACCGCGTCCTGCGAAAAATACTTGCAGCCGACGCCATAATCGCCCGACCACTCGTCCTGCATGGCGCGTTCGTTGAGATCGACCGGCGCAAACGCCAACTCGTTGAACCAGCCTAGGATGTTTCCCTCCGCGTTGACGTAGCCTACCGCTTCACTCGTGCCCATCGCGAGTCCCATCACGCAGCCGGATTGCAGTTCCATCGCGCCCGCGAGCGCAGTTACGTCGCCATCGTTTGCCACCGCAATCGGCGCATTGCCGAGCGCGCGCGCCGCGGCGTTGTAGATATCCTTTACAAACGGGCGCTCACTGCGCGGCACCTGGATAAAAAGCGAGGAGACCATCGGGCTGTTGCCGACAAACACGCCCGCCGACGAAACGCCGATTGCGTCCACGCGCGGCATCTTGCCCGCCGCGGTCTGAAACGCCTTGACGATCTCGTCATAATGATAGCGCGGGTCGCTCTGCGTCTTGGGATGCCAAACGACTTCTTCGGAATACACCGTCTCGCCGTCGATCACTGCGGAGACCTTGCGGTCGCTTCCGCCCGCGTCAAAGCCGATGCGGCAGCCGCTCGTGTTGCCGCCGATGGACACCGCCTCGCCGCACGCCGCGGGAAAATCCGCCTGTGCGCACGCTAAAATCTCCAATCCCCGCTCGAACACATCGTCCATAAATCCCGCGTCAAACGCGCGTACACCATTGGGCGTATAGTCCCGCGCAAGGCGTTCTGTCAGCGCGTCCGCGCCGCAGATGGTCACGCGAAAGCCGCCGACGCTCCAAAGCAGGAACTTGACCAGCCGCTCAAGATAGCGATAATCCGCCGCGTCGTGTGCGCCGTCCGCAACAAGCGCGGTATCGCGGGTCACGATTCTGCCGTTTGCCGACTCTACGGCGATCCGCACGGGTTTGGTCGCCTGCGCTTCATATGCGCGCATCCACGCGCCCATCGGAATAAACGCCGCGTCCAGCTCCGGCAGACTAGGTGTTCCGTAGTCGATTCCCAAGTATTGCATGATGCGCCCCCTTTCGCGTTTATCCCCGATATCCGACCCGATCCGCCAACGCGCGATCGATGATTACCGTGAGGTCCGGATGCGTCTTGACCAGCGTCGCGGGGTTTTGCACATCCAATTCTTCGTTGAGCAGCAGGCCCTTCATCGCTTCCGCCTTGTTCTCGCCCGTGGCGAGCAGCAGCAGTTTCTTTGCGCGGAGGATATCGCCCATGCCCATAGAGATCGCTTTGGTCGGCACATCTTCGCGCTTGTCAAAGAAGCGGGCGTTCGCGTCGATGGTGCTTTCGTCCAGCTCCTCGACATGCGCGCCGTCATAGAGCACCGCGCCCGGCTCGTTGAAGCCGACGTGACCGTCTACGCCGATGCCCAGCAGCTGCACATCGATTGGCTTTTCTGCCAGCGCTTCGCGAAACGCCTTGATGTTTGCCTCGATATCGCCCGTGCCTTTGGCGACGATGGTGTTCTTTTTATCGATGTTGATGTGATCAAAGAGGTTTTCGTCCATAAAGCGGCGATAGCTCTGCGGGTGATCCGGCGCGAGGCCGACATATTCGTCGAGATTGACGGTATTCACGCGCGAAAAGTCGAGCTTGCCCGCGCGGTTTGCCGCGATGAGGTACGGATAAACGCCCTGCGCGGTGCTGCCGGTGGCGAGGCCGAGGCGTGCATCCGGTTTGTTATGGATCACGTCGCCAATGATCCCCGCCGCGCGTTCACAGGTTTTGTCAAAGTTTTCGGTTACGATGATTTTCATGTTGGTTGTTCCTTCGTTTCTTATGAATCTTTCGATTCTTTTTTCTGATTCATTTTTCACTCGTTGTTTCCCGATTGGGAGACGACGATCAAATCCCCAAATAAGTGCGGCTCGTGGAAATCCACCCGTTCCAGCGGCATCCAGCTGCCCCAGTGCGGAGAATCCGTGTGATCGCCGCATTTATAGAAGTTGCCGCGCATGCGGTGTCCCGGCGCAAAGTCGCAGTTTCGCTCATACAGCGTCTCCAACAGCGACGTTTTTAGTAGGCACGTCGCCCGCCAATAGTCCTCGTCATTCTGCGTGAAGCGCTCGATTGCGACCTCCGGATGCGCAAGCCCGCGCTTGAGCACATAGTTGCGCGCGTGCCTGCTTGTGCCAAAGGAGCAGTGGCAAGCGCCGTTTGCGTTCATCTCCAGCCCGACATAGCCGTATTGCGGCAGTTCGGGGAAGCAGTCCAGAAACGCCTCCATGCAGCTATCCGTATGCACGGGATCGTTGGGGTTATGATAGATCGCGCGCGGGTTCTTTTCGCGGCAGACCATCGAAACCTCCAGCCCTTCGCCCGGCAGATAGACCACCTGTCCGTGCGTTTCCGGCGAGGCGGCTCCCTCCGGGCGATCATGTGCAATTGTGAATCGTTCGCCAACGTGCGCTGCCCCGCAAGATATCGTCGCGATCTGGTAGACGGGTCGTGTTTCCATTGTTTAGTTCTCCGCGAGCTCGCTGCCCGCAAGATAGACGCGCCTGAGCGAAAAATCGCCGTTGAGCACGAGAAAGTCCGCGCGTTTGCCGTTGGCAATCGAACCGACCTCGCCTTCCACGCCGAGCGCGCGGGCGGGGTTACTACTCGCCATGCGCACCGCTGCCTCGGCAGGAATGCCGAAGGAGAGCGCGAGGCGGAAGATGCCAAAGAGATTGTTTGCGGAACCTGCCAGCGTGTCCGGCGCGTCGGCAAGTCTCGCGACCGTGCCGTCGAGAATGATCTTTTGCCCACCGAGCTCATATTCGCCCTTTGGCATGCCGCAGCAGGAGAGCGCGTCGCTGATGAGGCAGAGTCTGTCCGCGCCAAACATGGAAAACGCGGCTCTGACCACACTCTCGTGTACATGCTGACCGTCGCAGATGAGCTCCGCCATCACCCAGGGCGACTCGGCAGCCGCGCCGACCACACCGGGCGCGCGATGCAAAAACGAAGGCATGGCGTTGAACAGGTGGGTGATATGGGTCACGCCCGCCGCAATTGCGGCCTTCGCCTGGTCATAGTTCGCGTCCGTGTGCGCAATCGAGACCGTGCAGATCTTACTGACTTGTTCGATGTATTCGATTGCGTTCGGCAGCTCGGGTGCGACGTCCGCAATCTTGATGAGTCCCTCGGCCGCCTCGTTGAGCCGCAGAAACATCTCAACATTCGGGTTTTGCAGATATGCGCCGTTTTGCGCACCCTTCTTCTTCTCCGAGAAAAACGGGCCTTCCATGTGGATGCCGCGCAGCACGGAGCACCCCGCGGGAGCTGCCTTTGCAAAACATGCGGCGTTTTCATAGGCTGTCTTGAGTTGACTTTCCGGCAGCGTGACAGAAGCGGGCGCAAAAGACGTGATTCCGTTCTTGGCGAGATATCGCGCGAGGGTGGTTAATCCGGCAAAATCTCCGTCCGAAAAATCCTTGCCGGAGTTGCCGTGGTTATGCAAGTCGATGAATCCCGGCACGACGTACGCGCCGCCGAGATCCATCCCTTCCCCTTCGCCAACGGTGAGCACGCGCGAAAAACGTCCGTTTTCCACCGCGAAGCCACCTTTATGAAAACGAAAGTCGGGACCGTATACCATTGCGTTTTGATAGATCATCAATCATTTCCTCCAATCCGAATAGACGCCAAATGCTTTCGCGATCCATGGATGAGTTCACAAGAATACTATGCTCGATCTGTGAGTCAAAAGGCAAGCAATCCATTGCATCGCAGTTTAATTTGTTACAAACATAATCGAATTTGCAAAGGAGATGACCTTCATCATACCAGTTGCAAATTCAGTCTATTTGTTCCATACATATTATACTTCTTTCTACTTCTCTTTCGCAAGAAGCAGCAGAAACATCCCGCTTAAAATCAAGAAATAACAAACTTTCGCTAGACGCATGTGCGTTTGAAGTAGCCGTGTGCTTTTTTACGTTCCGAAAAACACAAAAACGGCTCGCATTTGACTGCAAGCCGTTTCTTGATTTGTTGTTTAGCCCTCTCCACGGTGATAGATCGGGTCATCCTCACTGGGCACCGTGTCGGAATAGCCCCAAACGAGTCCATCGGGAATTCTGCGCTGATAGGTGTCCTCAATCGTACCAACGCGATTGTGGCCGTGGTGATTGAGCTGCTCGCCCATAAACAGCATGCAGGCGGAGACGCCGCCGTCGAGATTATATGCTTCGACGCAGCCTTCCTTGACAAACAGCTCTCCAAACGCGGTGAGGCGCATGCCGTAGCTGTATTCTTTTTGCCGCCCGTCGACCACGATTGCGACAAAGTGTCCCGGATCGATCATGCCAAGTCCGGTGCGCGGGTTGGTTTCGTTGGCGATGCGCGCCGTGTGGTCGATGTCCTCGGTGGTAAACACGCCGTCGCGAATCAGCGTCGGCCCGAACGAGAACGCCTCGCGTACGCCGTCCATCAAGAGTTCTCTCGCGTTGGTCTCCTTTGGCGAGAAGAGGTGCAGCGTCATATCCGGATATATCGCCATAATGTCGCTCTTGGCGCTATCTAAAAACACCTTGCCGTCGCGAATCAGAATGCTCTTATACTGCGTGTCGCTCTCGGTCAGGTTATCGCCCGTAATCATCAGCACAGCCTTGTTGCGCCGCGCAATGATCCAGGGTTTGAGCGCACCCGCTCCGTTGCGATTGTCCGCCGACTGCACGGTTCGAAATGAGTCGACATCCCGCATGCGAATATGCGCGACAAAGTAGACCAGCGGATAGGTCCTTCCGCCATAGTTAGTGTATTCCGAGGTCACGCGGTTGATCTGGATGGAGAGGGTGTCCGTGCGATATTCCCAGTGACCGTTTTCTTCATCTACAACGATGACTTCCTCCGGTTCACCGGCCTGGCGATAATACTCGTCGTTGGCGGAGTCCGCGAGCGTCTCAGGTTCCGCTTCCGGCTCTTCCGTGGGTTCCGGCGTTGCGCTCGGCTCCGGCGTTATGTTGACCACGGCGGTTGGCGCAGGTGTACTCTCCAGCGACGCTTGCGCCACTTGCTTTTTCGATAGATACGTCAGCGCGCCGGATACCAGCAGGCCCAGTACCAGCGGGATAAGCGAGATCACAACCGCACGCGGACGAATTCTGCGGCGGCGCTTGCGCAGGCCATATGTCAACATCAAAACCAGCGAGAGAATCGCGCCAAGCGCGATGATGCCGATGATCACCAGCGGAGATGCGCCAAGCGTCGTTAACAACGACGTCGTCTGGGGGGTGCTCTCGCTCGTCTGCGGCTCCTGCGCGGCGCTGATCGGCTCCACCGTCGCCTCCGGCTCCGCAGTGGGTTCCGCAGTGGGCTCCGGCGTTGGTTGCGGCGTTGGCGTCGGCTCTACATACGCGCCCAACGTCGCGGTATCGATATGCTCAAACAAGTCGTTCGCGGAGGAATCGTCCCCAACCGCACTCTCGGAGAGCAAGAAGGACGAGGTCGGTACCAGCGCGCTCTCAAATGCATGGCGCGTGGTGCAGAGCGTGAACGCATCCGCCGCCAGCTCCAACACCGTCTTTCCAAAACAGCCGTTGAGTGGCGCATTGTAATCCAGCGTTGTGCCGCCGCTTGCCGAGGCAAGGTATATCTTATGAACTCCGGCGTCTTCCGCGGCACGGAGCGTATATTCTCCCGTAACCTGCGCGGCGCCGTCCGGCGCAGTCTCGTCGTCCATGTGGGTAACGAGCACCTTCGGCGTCAACTGCGCGATATGGTCTTCCACAAACGAAAGGGTCGTCTTTCTGCCCCATTCGTTCTTCACCATCTTATATAGCGAGTCGTTTACGCTCGTAAAATCGCCAAAAAACGGATACTGGTCATATCCCGCGTACCAAAGCGCACTCAGCAGCTCCTGTTGTGCTGCGCGCGTGTTGCGGGACATCACGACGAGCGCGGTCGGGATATCGTGGTTACACGCATAAGTCGCGATGACGCCAAAAAACTCGTCCAGCGCGGTTTTGGAGTTTGACGCGACGACCAACAGATCGGCAGTTGTCGGTTGATTCCAGCGCTGAACGCTGCTTGGCAGGTCTCCCGCGCCGTAAACCGAGAGCGTGGAGAGCGAGCAATCCCGCGAGAAAGAGAGCGTAACACTCTTTGCCCCGTCTTTGAGCGGATAATACGCGTTGACAAACGGCTGCGCCGCGTCTTCCGAGAGCGTCGTTCCGCTTTGGTCGGTTTGCGTCACCGTATACCCGCTTGTCAGGTTATACCACTCCAGATACAGCCCTTGCGCACCCTCCGGCAAATCGATCTGAACCGACTGCCCTGCTTCAAAGTTTTGATAGCTTTCTACCAATCCGTCAGTTATGCGGTACTCTTTTCCCGCGAGTTCTTCGGGCATCGTAATGGTGCAATCGCCCGTGACCGTACCAACCTGACCGGTCTGAATCTCGGCTGATTCCGCGCGTGCGCTGGAAAGCGGAACTACCCCGGAAAGAAGCAGCAACACGACCGTTGCGGCGGCGATCACCCGGCTCTGAACGTTCATTTTTCTCATATGCGTATACATGCGCTTAGTATACACAAGTTAACCGCGCAAAGTCAAAGCGATTGTATCGCCCAGGTGAATTTTAGGTAAAACATTGTTCGCCAGTATTTTCTCCGTTGTTCGAAGGTCGATTCCCCAGATCATCCACAGGATTTTGTTGCAGATTCCGCACGAAAATATGACATGTTCGGCGTAACGGTTGTATTTAAGCGGAACTTTCACTATAATTTTTGATAGAGTTTGATTGCCTGCCGGGCTGCGTCCTGCGTTTACCGCTTGTGTTAACGTGCCTTGCGCGATCGGATCGGAGATATCATGAAGAAAAAAGTCCTGTCCGGCATGTTGGCCGTGATTCTGTTATCCTTATTTCCCGTGCTTTCCGGCTGTACCCAGCAGGAGCAGGTCGTTGAGGCGTCAACCCCCTCGCCCGTTGTCCTCACCGCCACCCCGGAGCCGACGCAAGCGCCAACGCCGGAACCAACGCCGACGCCGGAGCCAACCCCAATTGTGATCACCATCGGCGCAATCGGGGATATTATGACCATGTCCGCTCAGGTCAACGGCGCATATAACGCAGAGACGGGCACCTATGATTTTTCGCGCAGTTTTCAGGGCGTTGCCGATCAGTTCCGCTCGGTCGATCTGATGTGCGGCAATTTTGAATCCACTCTCTCCGGAGAAGACGCGGGTTATTCGCTGAAAAAGCAGGACGACGAGCGCGTCGACACGTTTAACGCGCCGGACGCCCTCATCGATAACCTCAAGGACATCGGCTTCGATTTTCTGAGCACCGGCAACAACCACGCGCTGGATCGCCAGATGCCGGGGCTGCTGCGCACGCTGGATGTGCTGGACGAAAAGGGAATCTTTCACACCGGAACCGCCCGCTCCAACGAGGAGCGCGATAAGCCGCTGATCATCGACGTAAAAGGCGTTAAAATCGGGTTCATTGCGCCGACCGAAATCATCAATAAGCACGAGCGCTACATGACCGACGCAGAAGCGGAATACGCCGTCACCCGCCTGTATTTACAGCAGGATCGGCTGGTTGCCGAGATCAAAGCGCTGCGCGATGCCGGAGCGGATTTTATCGTCGCCTATCCGCACTGGGACAAGGAGCACAAGAGCGCGCCAAACTCCCGCACAAAGGCCGAGGCACAATTACTCTTGGAATCCGGCGTCGACGTGATCTTGGGCTCGCATCCGCACGTGGTGCAGAGTGTTGAGTACGTCACCGTCGAGCGGGATGGAAAGCCGTATACCGGTCTTGTCGTCTATTCGATGGGCAACTTTATCTCCAACATGTCTTACAAAGAAAAGGTTGACCCGCTGAAATACGGTCTGTATGTTCAGCTCACAGTCGAAAAAGGCGTCGATGGCGTGACCACGCTCAAAAGCGCGGAGTATATGCCGCTCTTCTGCTTCTATCGCTCCATCGGCAACACCTACCTGCATCAGGTCGTACCCGCGCTCTCGGACACCTCGTTGATCCATTCCTATTCCGAGTTGACCGATCGGGAGCTGGAGCGGGTTGAGATCGCGCGCGAGTATGTCATCGATATCTGCACAACCGACACCATTCCTGTGATGAACGACGCAGACTGGGTCCAGTAAACGTAACACAACCACATCGCAACACAAAGCCCGCGGCATACCGTTTTGCCGCGGGCTTTTGATTGGCATCGTTTATTTCCGTTGAGATCGTCAAACGGGAAATCGCTTATTTCTCGATTGTCTGCTGTTGCGCAAGAGGTTCTTTTTTTACCGCGGAAACAACGAATCCCGCAGCGACCATCAGCCAGATCCAGGAGATGCTGAGCGATTGATAGGCGAACAGAAAATCCTCCATCATGCCCTCCGCAACCGTAAAGAGGAGAATCGCGGGCAGCATGCGCATCGCGAGCGGAGCCGTTTTCTGCCGCGCCCCAAACGAAAGCCGGATGGCAGAGACGGCGATCAATACGAGAAGCGCCACCGTAAACAGCAGCCCGATTACGCCGAACGACACCAGCTCAGCCAGCAACGAATTATGAAAATACCCGATCGGTGAATCGACCGGAAAATACGGCGACATCACCTTGGATGCTGGCACAGGGCCAGTACCGAACGCCAATATCTTTGGATTTTGCAGCAATCCTTTGAACACGCCCAGCCAGATATCTGTTCGGCCGTTGAAACTATCCGCATCCGACAGGCCTCTTGAGCCGATTTCAGTTGAAGCGATAACGCTTTCCGCCGGTTGCGAGGCCACGGGGGGCGCCTCCTGGCCCTCTGTCGGCGTGGATTCCGGCTCCGCGGGCGGGGCAATCGCCGGAACATCCTGCTGCGTCTGTGCCGCCTCAACGCGCGCTAAATACGCGTTGTTCACCTGACTCACCAACGAGGCGCCTTTATAGACCACCACAAGCGTAACCATGGCGGCGGCAACCCCGATCAGCACCCGCAGCACCACGCGGGTTCTTTTGCGCAGCGTTTCCTGTAGCGCCAGATAGACTTCAAACCCCAAAGCAAATCCCGCGCCAATAATGCCCGTCCGGCTGACCGTGAGGGCCAGCGGAAAGAAGCAGAGAATCCCGAGCAGAACCCAAAGCACCTTTTGCCAGCTTTTCTTGGATTGCGCCAATAAATACCCGACCAGAATGACGGCAAGCGCCTGTGCGGGCGCGCTGCGGTTCGGGTGGTTATCGATATAGAATCTTCCCTCCCAGAAGCTGAAGCCTTCAAATATGGAAGGAAACTTCGCGGCGAAATTCGGCGCGTAGATCGCAATTACGCATACGATGCTCAGAAGCGAAACCGCCAGAACCGTTGCAATCGCGAGCGCTGTCATCGCGCGATACGCCGTCTCTTTTGAGAACGCATATGGCAGCGAGAAACATAAAAACAGCGTCGTACAAGCGCAGGCAAACCATTGATAGGATTCCACAAAGTGCGCGCGCGAATGGTTGAGGACCACGACCAAACACATCCAGCCCAAGTAGATCAACAGAAAACGAATCTCCCAATGCTTGGTAATGCGCAAGCTGAAATACAGCTGCGTCAGCGCCATGAGGGACGCCGGATAGAACCAATACAGCAAAAGCGTATTGTGATCAATGGGCAGTATGTTAAACAGAATTTCAATCACGATGCATCCCATCAGCGACAGCACGGCAATCAGTCGCCAGGACAACACGCCGCCCTCCCGCAGGGAAAACATTCGCGGAAAACGATGATTGAGACGCCCTTGGTCATTTTGATTCATACATACCTCAAAATCTTTATTTCTCTACGTTGTTTTCTCTACGGGCGTGACGCAGTCGCTGATTTGCTTGATCACGTCCGCGTCTACCGCGTCGTCAAACTTTCGCGCAAAGAGCATGCCGCTGTGCATGAGCATAT
>JAQVML010000369.1 GCA_028703645.1 Eubacteriales bacterium | reverse complement strand
TGGAGACTGCATGCGAATTCCTTTAACCGAACGAAATCTACCCAACTATACGAGAGGCGAAGAGCTCTTTCATATGGTTTCCCATATCGCAGGCGGCGTGTTCGCGCTCGTCGCGCTCTTGCTCTGCGTCATCAAGTCCTCACTCGGCGGCAACGTCTGGGCCATCGCCACCTCAATCGTCTACGGCTTGACCATGATCGTGCTGTATTGCCTCTCCAGCGTTTACCACGGCCTTCGGCCCTCGCTGGGGAAAAAGGTGTTGCAGGTGCTGGATCACTGCTCGATCTATTTCATGATCGCGGGCACGTATACGCCGATTTTGCTCGTGGCCATTCGCCCGCTCTATCCCGTGCTGGCTTGGTCGGTCTTCAGCGCGGAGTGGGCGCTCACCGCGCTCGCCGTCACGCTGACCGCCATCGACCTCAAGCAATACCGCGCGTTCTCGATGTTTTGCTATATCTTTATGGGTTGGGCGGTCATCTTCTTTGTAAAATTTGCGATTGCGGCGCTGTCTCCCGCGGGATTTTGGCTGTTGCTCTCGGGCGGGCTTGCCTACACCATCGGCGCGATTCTCTACGGAATCGGTTCCAAGCGACGCTATTTTCACGCGATGTTCCATGTGTTCGTCCTCGCGGGCAGCGTGCTTCAATTTTTATCGATATTCCTGTACGTGATATAAAACGAGGCTGTCCGCGAAAGAAGAATCTTTCTGGACAACCTTTTCATTTGGCTTGGGTCGTCACGGGCGGATAGTATCCGCCCGCACTACGAACGCTTTCCATATAGAAGGAGTTGCTCATTTCTGCGCAACTCTTTTTTCGTTATAGCGGCATCTCGCTCTTGAGATGAAAGCTGCTTTTATCGAAGGTCAGCATGCCCTCGTCCCGCATTTTACACAGTTCGTTACTCATCGCGCTGCGATCCACGCAAAGATAGTCCGCGAGCTGCTGACGGTTAAAGGGAATCTCAAACTGGTCGCTGCCCGCGGCGAGCGATTGGCTCGATAGGTACGAAAGCAGCTTTTCCCGCGTGCTCCGCTTGCTCATGTGCGAAAGCTTTCGCGTGAGCGCGAGATTCTTCTTTGCGGACTCCGCGAGAATGTTTTGCACGAGCCGCGTATGAAATCTGCATGCGCTGGAGCAAACCTCCAGCATGTGCCGCGCGTCGATCAGCAGAATCGAGCTGTTCTCCGCCGCAATCGCGCTCACGCGCAGCAGTTCGCCCGGCAGAAACGCATAGGATTCACCAAAGATGTCGCCCGGCCAGATGTCCGCGATGATATTTCGGTTGCCCCAGAAGTCCTCCTCGATGATCTGCACGCGCCCGGAGAGCACCATACCGACGGACGTGATATCCTCGCCCTGCCGCAGAATGATCTCGTTTTTCGAAAAATCGCGATAAGCGGGCTCAATGCAGCCAAGGAGCTTTGGCAATTCTTCCTCCGTGGTGCCGCGAAACAGCGACGTCTTCTTTAAAAAAGCATAGGACACCTGTGTTCCTGCCGTGCTCATGTGATCTCCTCCTCATACCGCTGATCAAAACTCTGCTTCTTTTTCATTCAACGTTACGTTCTTCTAACATCGCATTTTTTCAACGCTATCTTCTCTAAACGTTATTTTAACGCGAAAAGCAGGTCGCAATCGTTGTATTTCCAACATACACGTTTGCTTTATCATAGTATACTGCGTTTACGGTGTCAAGAGACGCTCAAAACAATCGATCGAAGAGACATTCAAAGAAACACTCGTTGGATCGGAAAGGGTTATTCTATGATTCGCCAAATCATTCAAATCGATGAAGAGCGCTGCAACGGATGCGGCGCCTGCGCAAACGCCTGCCATGAAGGGGCAATCGCCATGGTAAACGGCAAAGCGAAGCTGATGCGCGACGATTATTGCGACGGGCTCGGCAACTGCCTGCCCGCCTGCCCCACGGCCGCGATTTCGTTTGTGGAGCGCGAAGCCGTGGCCTATGACGAAGCGGCGGTCAAAGCAAAGCAGGCAAAGGAGCAAGCCCCCGCAAAGCAGGCGACGCCGCACTTCGGCTGCCCCGGCACGCGCAGCAGAGCTATTGAGCGCGGGGATCATCCGGCGGCGGAGTCCTGCGAATGCGCCGGCGCGGGCAATGTCGCGCTCTCGCGCCTGACCCAGTGGCCGGTGCAGATCAAACTGGCTCCCGTCAACGCGCCGTTCTTTCAGCACGCAAAGCTGCTCATCGCGGCGGATTGCACCGCCTATGCGCGCGCAGACTTTCACGATCGCTTCATGAAAAACCATGTGACGCTCATCGGCTGCCCCAAGCTCGACATGACGGATTATGCGGAAAAACTCGCGGAAATTCTCCGGCTCAACGAGATTCAGAGCGTGACCGTCGTGCGCATGGAGGTGCCCTGCTGCGGCGGAATTGAGCACGCGGTCAAGAGCGCGCTGCTCGCCAGCGGAAAGATGATTCCCTGGCAAGTGGTCACACTCGCAACCGACGGATCGATATTGGAGTAAGAATCGGGTCTCCCGCACAAGCACCGCGCAAGCGGTGCTATGCTCTTTGAGATCGCGTTTTCAAAATCCGCATGATCTTTGGTTGTAATAAACTGTTTATATCGATATTTTCGCACTGAATTCGAGTTTGATCCCGTGCTACTTTCAAGAATACAATGCATAGATTAAGCTTTTTCTTGCTTTTTGACGAAACAGTTATATAATGTAATTATCTTGTATAGACAGGAAATCCGGTGTGAGAGGTTGAGCGATATGAAA
>JAQVML010000368.1 GCA_028703645.1 Eubacteriales bacterium | reverse complement strand
TGTCTTTACAAATTTCCGGCTTTCCACTATAATAGCACTTGCGTCTCGGGGCTTTAGCGAAGTTGGCTATCGCGCTACACTGGCAGTGTAGAGATCACCGGTTCGAATCCGGTAAGCTCCACCAAACAAAAAAACGTCCCGAATCGGGGCGTTTTTTGCTACCACTCTTTAACATTGCTCCTCGCGAAAGGAGATCACGTATGAAACCTCTTCAATCAAGTTTCGATGCACTGTTGCAAACGCTTAAACAGATGGATTCCGTCCGCGCAATCGGCAAGACGGGCGGTGAGGCGTTACCCGCGGATGGTTACACCGATATCGATCTGTTTGTGTTTTGCGATCAGATCCCGTCTCAATCAGCTCGCATTTCCTGCCTTCAAGCAGTCGCAGACTTAATCACCATAACCGAGTTCGGCACGGAAGAGCACCCGCATTGGGGTCTTGTCGATTCCATTTTGATCGGCGAGCAGGAAGTGTATTTGATGTACTTCACGCAAAGTACGTTTTCAGCATCCATCTACGCCATTCTGCGTGGGGAACGCACGGAGCGTGAGCAAAACTACTTCTACCCGACAGGTCGGCTTGCCTCGATTCAAGGTATGCATGTGTTTTATGATCCGGACGGATATCTAGCCGACTTGAAAATGCTCTTGTTCGTGTACCCTGATTCACTTCAGAAAGCAATCCTCTCGCGCTGTCTGCCAAAGATCGATGACAAAGAAGACTTCTTACGCGCGATCCGGCGTAAAGACGTGCTCTTCTTCCACGCGACACTTGACCTGGCAATTGATTACTTTCTGCAAACGCTTTTCGCTCTCAACCGCGTCTACTTCCCCAGCCGCAAGCGCTCGCTGGAGTTCATCCGCGGGTTTGCGATCAAACCGGAGGATTGCGAGGCGCGGTTGGAGCAGGTCGTTGCGCTTGGAGCATGTTGGGATACTCTGGAAGAATCCTATCAGGTATGGCAAAGCCTTTGCAGCGACCTGGAGCACTTGAGCTTATAAAAAAGAATGCCGTTCCTAAACTTATACGTTGGGAACGGCGTTCTTTATATTCTATGCCTTGCTGTTTGCGTAAATTTAATTCATTCGCCTTCCGCAAACCAAAACGCATGCATTTTCTTGAGAAACGGCTTGGTGATCGGGAGATTTGCGCTCTCCGGCAGTACGGAATCGATTCCGCAATAGGGACACATGGCGGTATGATCCTCTTCGTCTTCCCAAACAATCTCCTTCGGGTCAAAAATCCGCAGGCAATAAAAGCACCCGCAGACCTGCGCGTCCTTTAGTTTCTCCTGATTGCTGTTGCAGAATTGATGCGCATAAATCAGATCGATATCTTTCATGGTTCACATCCCGTTGTCTTTCTTCAAATGTGCTTCTGCTTTTTCCCTTCCCGCAGCGAAAGCCATCTCGCCCTACGATGCAACCGCAACAGCACGCGAGAGCTGAGCGTGACTTCGCTGAGCGGTTCGTTCCGCACGAGTACGTACAGTTGGCAGCCGACCTTCACGAGAATCTTGTCAAACAGCGGAGTCCCGTTTTGCGCGTCCACAAACGCTTGCACGCGCAGCAGATCTTCCCGTTCGAGGCCGGTCGTTTCGCTGAAAACATAGAGCCAGTTTTCGCGGCAGAGCGTGTATTCCTTGAGCGCTTTTGTCTTGTCCTCAATGCGCTCCATAATGCGGCCGATGTGCATTTCCTTTACATCGTGCGGCAGCTCAAAGATGCTCTCCCCTTCGTCCTCCGCGCCGTTGGCGATCGTATCGTCGCAATCGCAGTCCGCAAGAATGCTTTGTTCCATCGCTTCGCCGTGCATCTCGTCGCCAAAGTGGCGGTTCATGTCCGCCTCCTGCTGTGCCCATTCTTCAATTGCGGCGCGGGTGACCTCCATGCCGAGTTCGCCATGCTTGCTGATAAAGTCCGGGCGCTCGCTCTTTTGAAGAAACGTAGGCCAGAGCCGCATGGCGCGATCCGCGTGGAGTTTGGCATAATATTCGACGTATAGCTTTGAGGGGTCCACTGATTTTCTCCTGTTTGAAATTAACTGTATTATACACGAAAATCAAGCTTCGTAAAGAATATGCTTGTGTTTCTTGTGAAAAAGCCGAACGATAAGAGAAACGTCCTTCAAAAGCGGATGCGCTTTACCGCGAGAAAGACGCACCTTTCGGTACGCCTTTTTCTACTAGGTAAGGATTCGTCAGTATTGCTTGTTGCCGATACGGTCATTCATCAATCGGATTGCGTCGCTGTCATTTTGCCGCCGCTGCCGCCGACACTTTGCAGTAATACTCCAATACTTCCAAAATGTGCGCTTTTTTCGCGGGCTCAACTGCCGCCTCCATCATTGCCTTGAGGATATTGATCGACTGCGCATCGGTCAGGTACCGGATAAGTCTGCTGCCCCAAAACGGCATATCGAGCTTAGTCTTGTTTTTATGAAACTCCCAGAAATGGACATGCTCGGCTTCCGCTTCTGTCAGCTCAATCCGGTAATCCGGGTGCGCGTGCATGTTTCCTTCTACCTCGTCTCCGTTTTCTACCTCGCTGATGAGAAACGCCGCAAAGACCTTGCGCTCCTGCTCCAGCTCGGCCGGTCGCTTTGTTGTGAGTATGCACATCCGGTTGACGCGGGTGCTGATCGTCTTTTTCGGCTTGTCGGTACGCTTCTCGCGCTGCACACGTCCAATTGAAGCGACCCAATCCTTTAGCAATCTGCTTTCATAACAAATAAACGTACCATTTTGGTTCATTTGCTCCAGTTCGGCTCGGT
>JAQVML010000367.1 GCA_028703645.1 Eubacteriales bacterium | reverse complement strand
AAGGGAAAGAATCTGCTGGTTGCGCTGGTTGGCCTCGTTATATACGGGCTCACATTTTTCTTCAACCGCTGAGTGAGGAAGCGGGTATAAAAAAAGTCCGGCAAGGAAGCCGGACTTTTTTGTGTTGGTTTCGCGGTAGGATTACTTACCGAAGGTACCGTCCTGCAGCTGCTTGATGTAATCGGCAACCTTGGTCTGGGTGGCGGCATCCATGAGGGTGTCGTTGAATTTGCCGAGGTAGACCGCGCCGTTTTCGAGCGAGCCGAAGACCACTTCGTTGCCGAAGGTGCCCTGTTCGACCTTTTCGAGGCAGATGGCGATCATGGCGGCGTTGTCGGTGACGACGCTGCTCACAACGCAGGGGTTCTGGCCGAGCAGGTCGGCAGGCTGACCGATGTCGAAGATCTTCACGGTGTCGCCGTTCGCCTGGTCGATTGCCTGACGCGCGCCGGAGTCGACGGCGGATGCATCGCCGAAGAACACGTCCGCGCCTTCATTGATCATGGAAGCGGCAAGCTCCATGCCCTTGGCGGTGTCGTTGAAGGAACCCGCGTAAGCGGAGACGACCTTGATGCTGGGGTTGATGACCTGCGCGGCAGCGGTGAACTGCGCGAGCTTGGACTTCGTGGTGTCGAGTTCCATGCCGCCGATAAAGCCGATGACATTACTCTTGCTCATGAGGCCGGCGATGACGCCCGCGATCGAACCGATCTGGTCGGCGTTGGGCAGGATGCTCATGATGTTGGCGGTGGGCAGTTCGGTGGAGCCGTTGAGCACCGCGAACGCAACGTTCGGGTAATCCGCGGCAACCTGCTTGACGGCGTCGCTGTACTGGTTGCCCGGCGCAAAGATCATGTCATAGCCGAGGTCGCAGTAGCTGATCATCGTGTCGGCATAGGCGGACTGATCGATGGCGTCGGTGTAGGCGGTTTCCCAGCCGCGGGTTGCGGCAGCGGCGGTCATGCCGTTGTAGCAGGCAGCACCCCAACCACCGTCGGAGATGCTGGAGTCGCAGATCATGGCGACCTTAAACTTCTTCTCCGCTGCGGCGGGAGCAGCGGGAGCGGCGGGTTTGGCGCAACCGGCGAGCATGCCGAGGGCCAGGCACAGGACGAGCGCGATAGCAATGACTTTCTTCATAAGTGTCTTCTTTCCTCCATTCAAAATTTATGTAATAACGAGTATGCCTCGTAATTACCGTTGGATGGCGTCCGGCGCGCTGCGCGCGTGGAACGCTTGGGGTGTAAAAACGGCTATGCCGTATTGACCGAAACAATTGCGGCTCAAGCCGCAGACAGAAATTATCTCTCTTCTCTGTAGTAGGGCTTGCCCGAACTCTTGGGGCCTGCGATCTTGCTGCCGAAAATCGTCAGCGCGATTAAGGTCATCACATACGGAATCATCTGGAAGAGCTGATAAGGCAGCAGGTTGGTGCCGACCTGTAGACGAAGTTGCAGCGCGTCAAAGAAGCCAAAGAGCAGACACGCCAGCAGTACGCCGGAGCCGGACCAGCGACCGAAGATGACCGCCGCCAGCGCGATGAATCCGCGGCCCGCGACGATGCCGTCCGAATACGTGTTGACGTAGCAGGTGGTCAGGTACGCGCCACCCATTCCCGCGAGAAAACCGCAGATGATGGCGGCGAGGTACTTCGTGCGAATGACGTTGATGCCCATGGTCTCGGCGGCTTTGGGATATTCGCCGACCGCCTTGAAATTAAGTCCCGACTTCGTGCGGTTGAAATAGATCACGGTGACGATGACCAGCAGATAGACCGCGTAGACCATCGGCGTTTGATCGAACAGGAGCTTTCCGAAGAAGGGGATATCCTTGAGCACGGGGATGGAGACGGTCTTCATCAGCGTGGCCTGCGCCAGCGTGGAGCTTACGCCGAACACAATGCGATAGATGAACGAAGCCAGCGCGGGAGCAAAGATATTCAGCGCCATGCCGTAGACAATCTGCTGGCCCGCGAGCGTAATCGTGCAAAACGCGTAGACCATGTTGACCAGCACGCCGCCGAGCGCGCCGCACAGCACGCCGAGGAAGGGATTGCCCGTCCAGTAGCAAACGAGAAAGCCCACGAGAGAGCCAAACGCCATAATGCCGTCCAGGCCGATGTTGACGAGGCCCGCCCGCTCCGAATACAGCTCCGCGAGCGCCACGAATAACAGCGGCGTCGCCATGCGGACGGCGGAGATGAGAATTTCGGAAATCATACTCCAGTTCATAGTCATTTGACCTCCTTACTCACGACCGCTTTGTCTGCCTTTTTCTCCGATTTTCCCTCAAAGAGGTTGGCGACAAAACTCTTGACCTTCGGCAGATACAGCATCGAAGAACCCGCGACGGCGAAGATGATCACCAGCGCTTGAATGATATCGATCACGCTGGTGGGCACTCCCGTTCCAACCTGCATCGTCGTGCTGCCGACGCGGAGCACCGCGAAGAAATATGCCACCACGACGGTTGACAACGGGTGTAGCTGCGCAATCAGCGCGAGCGCCACGCCGTCGAAGCCGTAGCCGCCGCCATAGCCGCTGATGAGGCGAAACTGCGTGCCGAGGATGTCACAAGCTCCGCCGAGTCCCGCAATCGCGCCGGAGACGATGAACGCCGCGAGCATGTATTTTTTGACCGATAGTCCGTTATAACTGCTCGCTGTGGGGTTAAAGCCAACCGCGCGAAGCTGGAATCCCTTAGAGGTATGGAAGAGGAAATACCAGATCGCAATACCGAGCACGACTGCGATCACG